>JAVVTM010000016.1:0-14060 GCA_036653655.1 Clostridia bacterium
GATATCCCCTCACGAAAAATAAACTCTGTTGGAATTTTTTTATTAAAAGCCAATGTAGAAAGAATACTAAGCTTGTACATAGCGTCAAAACCGTCAACATCGGCGCTTGGATTAGCCTCGGCAAAACCAAGTTTTTGCGCATCTTTTAAAACGTCATAATAGCTTGCGCCCTCATCGGTCATTCTTGACAAAATATAATTGGTAGTACCATTTATGATACCCTTAATTTGCAAAATGTTGTTTGCTTGCATTGCGGTTGTCATTGTGCGAATTATTGGCACGCCACCTGCGCAAGTTGCCTCAAAATATATGCCTGTATTTGTCTTTTTTGCTTCCGCTTCTAATTGGTCCCAATGCTTAGCCAAAAGCTCCTTATTTGCGGTAACAACATTTTTGCCTGCACGCAAACATTCAATAATATATGTCCTTGCTGGCTCGATACCGCCAATGCACTCCGCCACAATATTAATGCTTGGGTTAAGCGTTATATCCTTAATATTAGTAGTCAAATATTTTGCATCTGCGCCTTTTGTAATCGCTTTATCTTTATTTCTAACTAAAACAGCTTGCAAAGACAAATCAATGCCATATTCTGCCTTAATTTGCTCGCTTCTGCTTAAAATTAGCTGATAAGTACCACCACCAACTGTGCCATAACCTAAAATAGCAACACCTGTCTTTTTCATATCTACTCCTTTTTATTCATATCGTAAATTATTTTTAAACCTTTTAATGTTAAAAACCTGTCAATAATATCAAAAATACCGTCTTTTTCGGTTGCGATTAAGTTGCTTAAACCACCCGTTGCAATAACTTTAACATTTTCGTAACCAGATTCTTCTTTCATTTTTTGTATAATGTAATCAACCATACCCGTAAAACCATAAATAATGCCGGCTTGCATATTGCCAACGGTAGATTTATTAATTATTTTTGCGGGCTTAACCAATTCAATGGTGGGTAATTTTGCGGTGTTTGTTGTAAACGCCTCCACGCTAGATTTAATGCCCGGAGCAATAACTCCACCCATAAAATCGCCCTTAATAGAAATCATATTAAATGTTGTGGCTGTGCCAAAATCGACAATAATGCACGGCCCGCCATAAAGTTTGTAGCTTGCAACAGAATTGACAATCCTATCTGCGCCCAACTCTTGCGGATTGGTGTATTGCACGTTGACTCCTGTTTTAATGCCCGGGCCAACAACCATTGGCGTTAAACCAATATAGTACTCACATGCGTGCTCGATTGTATAGTTCATATCGGGCGAAACTGATGACATTATAATGCCGTCAATATCTTTAAAGGTAATATTTCTTGTGTTAAAAAGCGATTCCATAGTAATAGCAAACTCATCTGCGGTGCGTGTTACTTTTACAGACATTCTCCAACTGTTTCTTAAACTATCATTGTCATACAACCCTAATTTTATGTTTGTATTGCCAACATCAATTACTAAAAGCATAAAAAATACTCCTCTGTTTTTACCTTCATTTGACAAAATTTGTTTTACCTTCATTTGACAAAATTTGCGATATATAGTTATTTACTTTTTGTTTATTTGTTTATATTATTAGTATTTATTTTTTTGTAATTAAAATCTCACGCTACTAACCTTTTTTAATGCGTAAACAATAGGCGGAACAATTACAGAAAAACAAATTATCTCAATAACAAAATTGATACTAAAACAACCAACAATAAATTGTGGCGTCATTGTGGTGGTTTGAGCGCCCGAAATAAAGCTTCTGCCATTAAAAAGCAACACCGCCATAAGCCCAACAAATAATGTGTTGGTTAAAACGCCCACCGCCGTTGCAATCAAAGATGAAAGGTTTTCCATTGCGTCAACCTCAATTTTGTTTTGCAAAACTTTTTTTTCTGTGCCATCATCAAGCGTTGTAATATCATAAATTGGTTTAACCAAAAGCTTTTTCATTAATTTGCCCGTAAAATATGCATTGATACCAATTAAAACGCGTGGAAAAATGCAAACCAACGGATTTTGAAATACTGGAGCAAGCAATGCGCCCGCTTTAACTGTGTACCAAGCAAGAAAATTGGCAAGCGCCATAAAAATGGTAACAATCATTGTTGTTTTAAAATCTTCTAATTGAGCGATGATTAAAACAGGCAAAATCATTAATCCTAATGTTACAGTGCCAAATTGAATTGGTACAAAAGTGAAGATTATTACTAGCGCAAACATCAATGCCACTAATGCCATTCTTCGTGTGTTTTTCATAATACACCTCGCTTGGACTCAAAATTGATATCCATCTTGTGAAACATAAATTTATTTCATATCTAACCTACTTGAGTATTAGTATGATATATAATAATAACATATATTTATAATATTTAAAAGTACTTTGTGTCAATTTAGTATCAAAATGTGATAAATTATTTTAATAAAATAGATATTCATAAAAATAACACACGGAAAAACCAACGCAGAATAGCCATAATTTTTAATTACGCAAACTTGAATTGCAATTTCTATAAACAGCGCAACCAAACTCATTGCAAATGTAAAACTCAAATTTTTGCATACAAAAAATGATATATTCCATATTATTATAAAAAATATAAAAACAATTAACAAAACAAAAAATCTTTTTTTTGCCTTAAAATAAATTTGGTCCATAATGCAAAAAGCTATTATGAAATAAAAAAATAATAGCGTTATTTCCACGCTAAAATGGCAATATTTTGGCGTAAACAAATGGCTACTCCACGCTAAATTTATTTGTTGCAAAGCAGAAATTGTAACCGCTAAAACAAATACCGTTGCAAAAGCGGGCAAACTTGCCATTAAAATTTTAACCCATTTCATATTTTATTATATGATTGTATATTTTGAGTATTCAAAAAATTTAAATTGCTAAATATTTTTGAGTAAAAAAGTAACAATTTTAAGTAAAATAAAGCTTTAGCGTTCTTTAAAATAAATTTTTAGCGTTCGTTAAAATAATGTTTTAGTCAAATTAATGCAAAAATACAATATCATTACACTTAAAATGCAAATCCTTTTTGTTAACCCTAAAAAAAGCTTGTGGCAAACAAACTAAATTTAAAACCGCTATGTCAAAATCTTAAAAAAATAATGTTTTAGTCAAATTAATGCAAAAAAGTAAAAAGTTGTCAAGTAAAAAGAGGTAACCGCAAGGCTACCCCTTTTTTAAGTATTTATAGGGCTGATAATTTTATTATCTGCATTGGTTTTCGCAACCACAGTTGTTTGAGCAACCGCCGTTATTACCACAGCCACAGCATAATAGCCAGATAATTATTGGCATATAGCAGCTACTATTACCGCCACAGCCACAACCACAGCCACAATTGCCAACTGCGCCACCGTTACCACAGCTGTTTCCACAGCTATTTCCGCAACCGCCACCACAGCTATTTCCACAGCTGTTACCGCAACCGCCACCGCAGCCGCAAATAAGCATTAAAATTATCCACAAGCAACTATTACAACCACCATTAAAGCATCCGTTCATTGTTTAACCTCCTTGTTTATATTGATAGCAATGCCATCTACATTACAATACGCAAAAGCGTTTTAAAGTGTTACAATCCTTGACAAATCTTAAAAAAAATACTATACTTTATAAATTAAACTAATAGGTGGTATTTATGGCTAAATTAACAATGGATAAGCTTGTTGCGCTATGCAAAGGCAGAGGGTTTGTTTACCCGGGCAGTGATTTATATGGCGGTTTGGCAAACACTTGGGATTATGGTCCTCTTGGCGTTGAGCTAAAAAATAACGTAAAAAAAGCTTGGTGGAAAAAATTTATTACAGAAAATCCTTACAATACTGGTTTGGATTGCGCAATTTTGATGAACCCTCTTGTTTGGGAGGCTAGCGGTCATTTAAGTGGCTTTTCCGACCCATTGATGGATTGCAAAAGTTGCAAATCTAGGCATAGAGCCGACAACTTGGTTGAAGATTTTATGGCAAGAAAAAATGTTGTCCAAAGCATTGCTGGTTGGGATAACGACAAGTTAGAAAAATATATTGCCGACAACAAAATTCCTTGCCCTATTTGTGGCAACAGCAATTTTACTGGCGTAAGAAAATTTAACTTGATGTTTAAAACTTTTCAGGGTGTTACAGAAGATAGCACAAACACGGTTTATCTTCGCCCCGAAACTGCGCAAGGCATTTTTGTAAACTTTAAAAATGTTTCGCGTACATCTCGCCTAAGAGTTCCTTTTGGCATTGGTCAAATTGGCAAAAGTTTCCGTAACGAAATTACACCCGGCAACTTTACTTTTAGAACAAGAGAATTTGAGCAAATGGAGCTAGAGTTTTTTTGCAAGCCCGGCACAGATTTAGAATGGTTTGATTACTGGCGCACATTTTGCAAAAATTGGCTACTAACTTTGGGCATTAAAGAAGATTCCTTACGCTTGCGTGATCACGCAAAAGAGGAGCTTTGCTTTTACTCTAAAGCCACAACCGATTTTGAATATTTGTTTCCTTTTGGCTGGGGCGAACTTTGGGGGCTTGCCGACCGTACCGATTACGATTTAACCCAACACGCTAAAAAATCTGGGCAAAGTTTAGATTATATCGACCCTATTACCAATGAACGATACATTCCTTATGTTGTAGAACCATCTTTAGGCGCAGACAGAATGGTGCTTGCTTTTCTTGCCAACGCTTATGATGAGGAGGAATTGGCAGATGGCGAAACCCGTGTTGTAATGCACTTGCACCACGCATTAGCGCCTTATAAAGTGGCTGTGCTTCCTTTGCAAAAAAAATTGAACGAGCAAGCTAGCGCATTATATCTTCAACTTTGCAAAAAATTTAGTTGCACTTATGATGACACAACAAGCATTGGCAAACGCTACAGAAGACAAGATGAAATTGGCACGCCTTATTGCATTACCTTTGATTTTGAATCTTTAGAGGACAACGCTGTTACAATTAGAGAGCGTGATACTATGCAACAAGTGCGTATTTCTATTGATAAAATTGAAGAATATTTAAACAAACAATTTGAGTATTAATATTTTGCAAAACGCAAATATTTGACTATTTAATGTTTAATTTGTTTTAAATTTTTATGCTTTAGATTTTTATGTTTTACAGTAGTTTTAAGGCATTTGCAATTAACACTAATTTAAATATTTGCAACTTAACCAAAACAATTTACAAAAACAAAAGCCATCAAACGATGGCTTTATTTTTTATGTTATAAGATGTAAAAATAATATATATTTATTTTAATAAAATAAATTTGTTTTACTATTGTTGTTTTACTTTTTTACTTTATTTCTATTATATTACTTTTACTGTTTTACTTTTTACTTTTTACTTTTATTTCTATTATTTTACTTTTACTGTTTTACTTTTTTCCTTTTACTTTTATTTCTATTATTTTACTTTTGCTTTTTTACTTTGTCAAAATACGAGGTGTAACAAATTTTTCGATATCGGCTAACCTTAACCGTTTTGTTACAACAAATGTGTTTTCCTTAATTGGTTCAAACCTGCCATAAGAAGTTAACACAAACAAGCCATCTTTAAATACAACATTGCCTGCATAACCAGTATCGCCATCGGCTTCTATCTGTGGAGCGCTTTGACCGTCCAAATAAGTGTGCGCCAATTTTATTAAATAATCGCCCGGTTTGCTGTTTACTAAATCATCATAAGTGCCAACCCACGCAAACCAACCTTGAGAGTACCAATTTATTTTAGATTTTATAACGCCCTTCCAATTGTCCGCACGATATGTAATTAGCAACCTTCCGCTGATTGGGTCGTATTCCGCCTTGTGTCTTTCGCCCGCTAAAGTGATTGAAGTTTCTTTTGGGGCGCTCCAAGTTTTGCCTTCGTCATTAGTAAAGCAAGTGTAAGAACTTGATATTTTTGCATTTGCCCTAAATATTAAACAAATTTGATTGCCGTTTTTGGTTGGGTCGGTAGAACTTCTGTCAATAACTGGCGAACGCACTGCCTCAACCTCGCAAAATTGATTTTTTGCAGCTAAATCGCTGTATGTTGTAGAAATTTTTTCTGGCAAAGACCAGTTCATTTTGTCGTTAGCGTCAAAAGTTAATATGGTTTTGTAAACGCTAAAGCTGTAATCGTGAAATAAACCCATCCAACTGTTTGTAAAATTGCCATTGGCGTCTTTTAATTGTGTTAAACTTGCCATTGCAACAATACAGTTGTATTGCCCTGCTGGCGCTTGATATTGTTTTTCTGGGGCTTTAGGACCATAAAAATTGACATATGGCGTCCAATTTTTGCCGTTATCTTGTGAAAGTGAAACATCAAAACCCTCGCCCTTATATGGATTGGTTGACCACCCCGGCCTACCTGAAATAATAATCAATTTTTGTGCGCCGTTAATAAAATCTAGTTTGTATATGGTTGGTGTTTCTTGCGCGTCTTTCCAATTTTCTGGCATAGAAATTGGATTGCCTTCGTATCTATCTGTGTATGTTTTGCCATAATCGTAAGATTTTCTGTAAATTGTTTGACCTCTACCATGACCTTTTGGATAAACTGTAAAAATTGATTGGTCATCTAACAAAACAGAATCTGGGTGGCCTAAGTAGCTTGACCTGCCGTCATCAGCAACTTCGTTACTTCTGTCAACCTCAATATTTTCAAACAAATAATTGCCATCAGCTGTGTAGTTTGGCTTTAAATATTTTTTTTCTGACAAATCATAAACTTTGTGATAACTTTCGTTGCCGGGAGTGTTAACATCTAAATTACCGCCAGCATCGCCCGTTAAATTGCTATCCTCGCCACAGCCAATTAAGCCAAAACAACTTAACATAATTAACGCTACTATTGAAATTATACCAAAAAATCTTTTCATTTACTCACCTTTTCCCATATAGTAATATTTTAGCACATTATGATTTATATAGCAAGATATTTTTTTTAACTCTAATAAAATATATGATATAACAGCATTAAAAGTACAAAAAAGCCAATATTACTGCAATATTGGCCTTAAAATTAAAATATTTTTTTTATTTAATGTTTTTTTTGATGTTAAAATTACAAATTATTCCCACTCGATAGTTGCAGGTGGTTTTGCTGTTATGTCATAACAAACTCTGTTAACGCCACAAACTTCGGTTGTAATACGCCTAGACACTGTTTCTAAAACATCATATGGTATGCGCGCAAAATCTGCGGTCATTGCATCAACGCTGTGTATAGCCCTAAGCGCAATTGTGTTTTCGTAACATCTAACTTCGTTACGAACGCCCACGCTTTTCAAGCCTGTAAGCACTGCAAAATATTGCCAAATAGATTGGTCTAGCCCAGCTGAAGCAATTTCTTCTCTAAAAATTGCGTCTGCATCACGCAACATATCCAATTTTTCCTTTGTCAATTCGCCAATAACCCTAACGCCAAGCCCCGGGCCGGGGAACGGTTGGCGCATAACTTGCTCGTATGGCAAGCCAATTTCTTGCCCAACTTTGCGCACTTCATCTTTAAACAAATCTTTAACTGGCTCAATAATTTCTTTAAAATCTATAACACTTGGCAATCCGCCCACATTGTGGTGGCTTTTTACTAGCCCTTTACTGCCAATACCGCTTTCGATAATATCAGGATAAATTGTGCCCTGAACCAAAAAATCAACTTTGCCAATTTTTTTAGCTTCTTCTTCAAAAACCCTAATAAATTCTTCGCCAATAATTTTTCTTTTCTTTTCTGGCTCGGTAACGCCTTTCAATTTTGTTAAAAATCTTTCTTCAGCGTCGATATAAATTAAATTCATACCCAACTCATCTTTAAAGGTTTTGATGATAGATTGCGATTCATTTTTGCGCATTAACCCGTGATTAACATAAACGCAAATTAAATTTTCGGGGCAAGCCTTGTGTATTAATGTTGCGCAAACTGCGCTATCTACGCCACCAGACAATGCGCACAAAACTTTTTGATTGCCAATTTTTGCTTTCAAATCTGCTATTATATTGTTTGCGAACGCCTTCATTGTCCAATCGCCTTTAGCCTTGCAAGACTCATATAAAAAAGCTTTTAGCGCTTTAATGCCATTATCTGATGAAATAAGATTTTTAGTTTCATCAAAAATTGGTAAATCAATTTTTAAAATTTCATTTTTTAGCGTATCGCTATTACTATCTCCAGTAATAATTATACCAATAGGATTTTCTGCTAAAATCTTTTGCGTTGAAGTGTTATCGCCAAATAATTTGCAATAAACATTAAGTTTTCTTACTTCTCTCGCAATAAGTTGATTGCATCTCCCGCTTAAATCAACAATAATTACGGTTTGTCTTGTTTCCATATTAGCTCCTTTATATATTAATCTTTTAAGTACTTTAATCAATAAACACCACATAAGTGGTGCTTAATTTGCCTTTGTGTTAGCCTTTTGTGCTGTAATTTGGCGCTTCTTTAGTTATTGCAATATCGTGTGGGTGGCTTTCTACTAAAGATGCTGAAGTTATTTTAATAAATTCTGAATTTAAGCGCAAATCTTCGATAGTTGCCTTGCCACAGTAACCCATGCCCGACCTAAGCCCGCCAATAAGTTGGAAAACAATATCCGAAACACAGCCCCTAAATGGAACTCTGCCTTCAACGCCCTCAGGGACAAGTTTTTTAGCGCCCTCTTGAAAATATCTGTCGGTACTGCCGTTTTTCATTGCAGAAATAGAGCCCATACCACGATAAACTTTAAAACTTCTGCCTTGATAAATTTCAATTTCGCCGGGAGCTTCTTTTGTGCCTGCAAGCAAACTTCCAATCATAACGGCTGATGCGCCTGCGCCAATTGCCTTAACAATATCGCCACTATATTTAATACCGCCGTCTGCAATAATTGTTTTGCCCAATTTATCCGCCATTTCTGCGCAATCCATAATAGCTGTAATTTGTGGCACGCCAATGCCTGCAATAACTCGTGTTGTGCAAATACTGCCCGGGCCAATGCCCACTTTAACAACATCTGCGCCGTTTTCGATAAGTTGTTTTGTCGCCAACGCTGTTGCCACATTGCCTGCTACTAAGCTTAATTCTGGATACTTTGTTTTTACTTTTGCAATGCAATTTAGCACGCCTTGAGAATGACCGTGCGCCGTATCAATAGTTAGCAAATCAATGCCTTTTTTAACTAGCGCATCAACTCTTTCCATCATATCGCCAGTTACACCAACTGCTGCGCCACAATACAATCTGCCTCGTGAATCTTTAGCCGCATCTGGATATTGAATGCACTTTTCGATATCTTTAATGGTTATTAAACCCTTTAAATTGTAATTTTCATCAACTAAAGGCAATTTTTCTATTCGGTGTTGACCCATAATCTTTTGCGCTTCAGCAAGCGTTGTGCCCACTGGCGCTGTGATTAAACCGTCTTCAAAAGACGTCATAACATCAACAATTTTTTTATTAAAATCTGTTTCAAAACGCAAATCTCGGTTTGTAATAATACCAATTAGCTTTTTGCCCTCTGTAACAGGCACACCGCTAATTTTGTATTTTCGCATTAAGTCTAACGCATCTGACAACATATGGTCGGCAGAAAGATAAAATGGATTTGTTATTACGCCATTTTCACTTCGCTTAACCTTATCAACTTCTGTTGCTTGGTCCTCAATGGACATATTTTTATGTATCATTCCAATACCACCATTACGAGCCATCGCAATCGCCAAATCTGCCTCGGTTACGGTATCCATTGATGCGCTCATTATAGGAATATTTAAAGTGATATCTTTTGTCAAAATAGTTTTCAAACTAACATCTCTTGGCAACACTTTAGAATATTGTGGAATCAATAAAACATCATCGAAAGTTAAGCCTTCTTTTACAATCTTACTCATTACAAATCTCCTTGACCTTTTTACTATTTTATATTTTTTTACATTCTATGTCAATTAAATACGCAGGAAAATTATAATTTTATGTATTATTTGCAATGTGTTGAAATTTATAAATAAATATGCTAAAATAATATATACTTTATTATCGTGGAGGAAATTATGCAAAATAATATTAAAGAAATAGTTTCTAAGTTGAGTTTACAACAAAAAGCATCTTTGTGTTCGGGCTTAAACTTTTGGGAAACAAAACCTATCGAACAACAAAATGTGCCTTCTGTGTTTGTTGCAGACGGACCTCACGGGTTGCGTAAAGAAAACAACGAGGACGCTTCTGTCGGTATGAAAGCTAGTTTCCCGGCAACGGCTTTTCCTCCTGCAGTAAATATGGCAAGCAGTTGGAATATTAACTTTGTCGAACAAGTTGGGCATACTATCGCAGAGGAATGTAAAGCGCAAAATGTTGATGTCATTTTAGGCCCCGGCACTAACATTAAACGTTCGCCTTTGTGTGGCAGAAATTTTGAATATTTTGCCGAAGACCCTTTTTTAAATGGCAAACTTTGCGTGGCATATATTAATGGTGTGCAAAAAAATGGCGTTGGCACTTCGCTTAAACATTTTGCCGTTAACAATCAAGAATATCTTCGTATGAGCATCAATTCTATGTTAGATGAACGCGCCTTGCGAGAAATTTATTTGCCCGCATTTGAGTCTGCCGTAAAACTTGCGCAACCAACAACAATAATGTGTTCGTACAATCGCCTTAATGGCACATATCTTTCTGACAACAAAAAAATGCTAACCGATATTTTGCGCGCAGAGTGGGGTTTTAAAGGCATTGTTGTTAGCGATTGGAACGCAACTAACGACCGTGTCGCTGGCATTATCGCTGGGCTAGATTTAGAAATGCCAAGCAGTGGTGGCGCTAATGACAAATTAATTGTTAAAGCGGTTGAAAATGGTTCTTTAAAAATTGAAGAACTAGATAAAGTGGTTGAACGGGTTGTATCTTTTGCCTTTGAAATGGCAAACAAGCGTGTTGCAAACCACTGCGCCGATTATGAACAAGCGCACCAAATAGCTCGCAAAATGGCTGCTGACTCGTTTGTTTTGCTTAAAAACGACAATAATATTTTGCCATTAAACAAAAAAGAAACTTACGCCGTTATTGGCGATTTAGCTATAAAACCTCGCTATCAAGGCGCAGGCAGTTCTCGCATTAATCCTTACAAACTTGTTAATTTTAACACGCAACTTGACAGTCTAAAAATCAATTATCAATTTGCGGCGGGTTACGATTCTATCAATAACGACACTATTAATCAAACTGCCATTAATGAGGCTGTCGAACTTGCAAAAAATTCTAAAAAAACTATCCTATTTATTGGATTAACCGATGCATATGAGGGTGAAGGTTACGACCGCTCTCATTTGTCATTGCCTAAAAATCAACTTGCGTTACTTGCGGAACTTGCAAAACTTAACAAGCCAACCGCTATCGTTTTAGTGGGCGGTTCTCCAGTAGAAATGCCTTGGTTAAACAACTTTGGCGCTCTACTTAACGCTTATTTGCCGGGCGAAGCTTTTGGCGAAGCAATTTGTGATGTTTTGTTTGGCGATGTTTGCCCAAGTGGTAAACTTGCCGAAACTTACCCAATAAAACTTGATGATGTTTTTAGCTCTCAATATTATCGCCAAGGCCCTCGCAATGTGGAACATAGGGAAAGTATTTTTGTTGGTTATCGCTATTTTGATACAGCAAAAAAAGATGTTTTATTTCCGTTTGGCTATGGATTATCTTACACAAAATTTGATTACTCAAACCTAAAACTTTCAAGCGAAAAAATTGATGACACACAAAATTTAACCGTTACTTTTGATGTTACTAACACTGGCAACGTTGCAGGCGCAGAAGTTGCGCAGGTTTATGTTAAAGATGTTGAAAGCACCATTTTCCGCCCCGAAAAGGAACTTAAGGGCTTTGATAAAGTCTTTTTAAAACCTAGCGAAACTAAAACTATTAGCGTTACTTTAGATAGCCGTGCTTTTAGTTTTTATAATGTAAATATTAATGATTGGCAAATAGAAAGTGGCGATTTTCAAATTTGTATTGGCAAAAGCAGTAGAGATATTGTATTATCTGCAAAAGTTAATATCACTTCAAATTGCTCTGCCGAAATTAAAAATTACAAGCAAACCGCGCCAGAATATTACGATATCGCTAACGCTAAAAGCATATCAGATAAATCGTTTTTTGCTGTTTATGGCAATCAACCACTTATCCCTAATGTATCTCCAAAGCGTGGCGAACTGGACAGAAACTCTACAATGGGCGATATGCAATGTTGCATTATTGGCAAAATTATTAAAAAAGTTGCGCCAGCTATTATTAAAAGTCAAGTGCCAAACGCAGATATTACAACGCTTATGATGATGCAAATTAGCTTTTTAGAAATGCCAATGCGTGCGCTAAACGGCGTTACTACTGGATTGCTAGACAACACTGCAATTGATGGCTTTTTGGCTTGGGCTAACAAAAAACGCTTAAAAGGCATTGGCTTAATTATTTCTGGTGTCTTTAAATCTCTTGGCAATATTCGCCGTAACAGCAAGCAACTTAAAGCGCAAAAAAAAGCAGCTAAAAAAGCTAACAATAAAAAATAATACCTACATACTAATATTAATAGTGGTTTAAAACAGTAACAAATAATACTTACTACTAATATTAATAGCGCTTTAAAACAGTAACAAATTTTTAAAAACTACTTAATTAAATTCTTTAAAATTAATAAAAAAATTCTTTTTAAAAAAATTAATACTTTAAAACAATAAAAAAAGAGTAACTGAAAAGTTACTCTTTTTGCTATTATTTGTTATTAATTATTATTAAATATTAATATAAGTTGCTATTACTTGTTTTTATTAGCTGTTATTACTTACGGTTATTATCTATTGTTATTAGGTAATATTAATTATTTTTTGATATCATTAATCATTATTAGCTGTTATTAATTATTATTAACTATTAATATTAGCTGTTATTCGTTTGTAACAACAACATTGATTTTTGCGCTCATATTTGCATAAACTTTAACTTCAACTGTTACAATACCCAAATTTTTAATGTTATCCTTTAGGACTATCCTTTTTTTATCTATTTCATAGCCTAGTTTTTGCATTGCATCTGCAATTTCTTTTGAAGTTACTGAACCAAAAATTTTACCACTTTCGCCACTTTTAACTTTAACAACAACATTTTGACCATTAATTGCATCACATAAGGTTTGCGCTTCAGCCCTTTCTTTTGCTAGCCTTGCAATTTCCGCTTGTTTTTTTTGATTTGCTTCATTAATATTTGTTGCGCTCGCCATTTCGACAAGTTTGTTTTTTATTAAAAAGTTTTTAGCGTAGCCATCAGCCACTTCTTTAATTTCGCCTGCTTTACCTTGCCCTTTTACATCTTTTAAAAATAATACTTTCATACGCCACCTCCCAATTAATATAACACATAAATGTAGATTTTTCAACCCTTATGCATAAAATTTACTAAAAAGCCTATACTCACTTTAGGAGGATTTATGAAAGGATTAAAATGTACAACCGCTAATTGTGAACATAATAAAAATTGTCATTGTTACGCAGGTATTGTTAATATTAGCAAAAACGCAAAATGTAACTCAAAAATTAAAAGGAGTTACGGTATGCTTGAACAAGAAATGGAAAATACTGAATCTGCTCAAGATTTTGATTTTAACGAAAACGAGGATATCTTAATACAATGCGAATCAACCGATTGCATTTACAACAAGTCGGGGCTTTGCCACAGCGATATTATAAATGTTAAGGATACTCTTTTTTCAACTAAATGTAATACAAAACGCAACGAGTAAAAACTCACACGCTAGTAAAATCTCTGCTAAAATGCACGAATATTTAGTAAATAATCGCAAATATAAGTTAAGCAAACTTTTACTGGCATATGTCAACAAACATCTGCATTTTGTAGATATTTATACTTTAATTTTTAATAATAACTTATAGCAATTGCAAACAAATATCTGCATTTTGTATATTATTTGTGCTTGAGTTTTAATAATAACTTATAGCAATCCCCTCTTGCTATAATATTATAAAAAGAGTTAGTGAAAACTAGCTCTTTTGCAATTGCTCAAAACCACATTTGTCTTTCCTTAAGTAATGTTAATACAGCT
>JAVVTM010000017.1:0-13941 GCA_036653655.1 Clostridia bacterium
CCGTAAGGATTTTTGCATTTAACGCTTTGCTTTCTTGCATTGATTTTGCGCACGAACTAACATACAACTTCAATTTTGGTTCAGTGCCACTTGGCCTTATGCACGCCCAATTATTCTCCCCTAAATCAAACTTTAGCACAGCTGATTTTGGCAAGTTAATTTTTTGCGTTTCGCCATTTGCTAGTGTAATTTTATCCTCAAAAAAATTGTAGTTTTTAACAACGGCTAGCCCTGCAATCTCTTTTGTTTGCTCCATTTTTAATTTGTCCATTAGGCTTGACATCTTTTCCATACCGTCAAGTCCTTTAAACGCAACCGAAAAATTGTCCTCAAAAAAGTAGCCCAATTCCTTGCGCAAAGCCTCAAGCTTATCAAACAATTTTACATTGTTTGCCTCGTAATAGCAAACCATTTCTGCAAACAACATACTTGCGACAACCGCATCTTTATCCCGTGCGTGCGTGCCACACAAATAGCCATAGCTTTCTTCAAAACCAAACATAAAAGTGTGCTTGTGGTTAACTTCCCACTCCTTAATTAGCCCGCCAATAAACTTAAAGCCCGTTAGCACATTAAACATTGTAACATTGTATTTATCGGCAATTTTTTGCGCAAATTCCGTGGTTACTATGGTTTTAATAACCGCAGGATTGCTTGGCATTGTGCCATTTTGCGTGTTGCGCATTAAAATATAATCCATTAACAAACTGCCAATTTGGTTGCCTGTTAACAAAATAAATTCGTTATTATTATCTCTTATTGCAACGCCCATTCTATCACAATCTGGGTCGGTGCCAATTACTATATCACTGCCAAGTTGCTTGGCAAGCTTAATGCCCAACGCTAGCGCATCTGGTTGCTCGGGGTTTGGCATTTTAACGGTAGAAAACTCGGTGTCGGGCAATTTTTGCTCCTCAACAATGGCGGGGCTAATGCCCATTTTTGCCAAAATTGTGGTTACTGGTTTGTAGCCTGCGCCGTGGATTGGAGTGTAAACAATCTTCAACTTATCACTCACTTTTGCAACCTCTTTAGGCGATAATGAAAGCTTTAAAATTTGCGCAAAATACTTGTCATCAATGCTTTTGCCTATAACGGTAATGTGGTTATTAATTTTAAAATTGTCCTTGCCTTTTATGTCGCTTTGGCTAATTTCTGCCCGTTTTACAGCAAAAACATTTTCTATCTTATCAATAAAATCAACCACCATAGCGGTAGGTTCGGGGCTCATTTGCGCGCCATCATCGCCGTATAGTTTGTAGCCGTTGTATTCCTTGGCGTTGTGCGATGCGGTTATCATAATGCCTGCCACACAATGCAATTCTCTTATTGCAAAACTGCACATTGGCACTGGCCTAACATCTTCAAAAATAAAAGCGTTAATGCCATTTTGCGCCAAAACTTGCGCAGATATCATTGCAAATTCAAACGAAAATCTCCGTGTGTCGTAACTTAAAATTGCGCCTCGCTCCTTTGCCTCTTGCCCCAAACTACAAATGTATTGCGCTACGCCTTGTGTCGCTTTTGCAACAACATATTCGTTCATCATATTTGTGCCCATACCAATAATGCCACGCATTCCTGCCGTGCCAAACGCAAGCGAACCCGAAAACCTCTCTTTAATTTCTTTTTCGTTGTCTTTAAGTTCATTTAGTTCGTTATATTGTTCTGCTTTTGTGCTTTTTAACCAATCTAAATATACCTGCTTGTACATACACACCTCACTTTGTGAATATTATAACACACTTTGCTCAATTTTCCACTCTTTTACGCTTTTATTTAAATTTTTATTATATCAATTTTTTTAATGCTGTTTCTTAATAAATTATTAGCCTTTTTTGCCTGCGTTAGCACTGTTAGCGCAAGTTTTTTGCTTGTTTTGCCTTATTTCAAAACTATTGTCATAAATTATTAGCTTGTTTTGCCTTAATATAATTTTTGTTTGTTATTTTACATTTCTTCAATCACATCTATTTTATATTATTTAAGCGTGTAATACAACTATATATTAACAAATTGTTTTAAAATAACTTCAAATTTACATAGAATTTAACAAAACGCCAAAAGCGTGCTATTGTTTGCTTGCAATGCGGTTAATTTTTTGTTACTGCGTTGCGGTTTTACGCTCATTTTTTTGTTGTGGCGTTGCGGTTTTACACTCAGTTTTTTGTTTTTTAAACTTAACTTAATAGCATTAGCGCCCACTAAATTTTTGTTTGCACTGCCACTGTTTTGGGCAAATTACGGTTGTTGCGTTGCGGTTTTTTCTATTATATAGTCTTTTGTGGGGGTGTAATAATCATCACGCTCAACTTTTTTTACTAACTTTTTATCAATATAATATTCGATTATTCCTTTGGTTACAAACCCTTTTTTGCCTTTTTCCACAACATATTTGTTTGTATCGTAAATATCGGTAAAGGGTATTGTGTCAATTTCTTTAACAATTTTTGTTATTTTTTTAATGTCATAAGGGTTTGGAGCGCCGTAAATTGCAAAATATAGCGTGTCATTTTTTATTTGACTAAGCAAATAAACGGGGTGTTCTGTGTCGTTTTTTAGTTTTAAATCAATTTGGCTACTAACTGTGGCGTCAAAAGATAAATCAACATAACTTGTTGGCAAACTGTGTGATTGCACAAACGCAACCTCTAAACCGCTGTTAACCCACGCATTATAAAGTGTGGTGGAAACTTGACAAACGCCACCGCCAATACCCTCAACATACTCGCCATTTAAGATAATTAAACTGCTTTTAAAGCCGTTTTCCGCCGTTCGCCTGCCCACAACTTCATTAAAAGATAGTTGCTGATGAGGGTTGATTATTAGCCCGCCAAGTTTTTTACTTGCAACCTTAATGTTTTCCTTTCGGTTAGCGGTTGATGTGCCAAAATATGTGCTAAATGCGCCCCTTAATTGGGTTTTCGCCACCAAATCTTGGGTGCTTAAATCGCTTGTAATCTGCACAAATTGTAAATCAATTTTATCTTTTTCGCCATCTAAAATTTGCAAAACTTGCTGTCTTAAATCTTCGGTATTAATTTCTTTTCCGTTAGTTTCCTCAATATATTCAAACGGATTATTGTAGTTATTTAAAAACTTAACACTGGCGTTTTTACTTGGTTCATTAAAGAGTTTTTGCAATTTTTCAACTTCGCTTTTATAGTTGCTAAACATCACATTCATAGTGTCATCGCCATATTTTTTTTGTTGTTTTTGGTAATATTTGGCATAACTGTTACTGCTAACCCTAACCTTAAATTTTAAAAACTTACTGTTTTCTAGCTTCATTTGCACTGTTTCGTTGTTTTCAATTTTAATTTCATTATATGTTGGGTTTGCCGTGTTACACCCCGTTAAACACAAACAAGCGCACATAATTGACAAAAAAATTGCGCATATAGTTTTTTTCATACAACTAGTATGTGCCACTTTGCGTGCTTACTACGCTTTTGCTAATTTTTAGGTAAAAACTTTGTAATTTAACTCAATTTTGCCAAAATAAACTTAATGACAAAATAAACTTAATTGCAAATTAACATTAATTGTCAAATAAAACTTAATAAACTTAATGCTAAACTAAACTAATCGCAATATTAGCTACAATGACTTATTCCAAAATAAACTATTTAAACTTAATCGCAATATTACTTAACTAATCTTATTGCTAAATAAACTTAATCGCAATATTAGCTGCAATGACTTAATTCCAAAATAAACTAAATAAACTTAATTAAGCTGAAATAAACTATATAAACTTAATATCATACTAACCAAATAAACTTATTCGCCAAAAATATATCGCTTAAGTTTTTCAATATCAACGCAAAAATTCCCCTCGCCAATCTCCGTTGTTTTGTTTTCTCCGTGATAATCACTTCCGCCAGTCGCAAACAAATTGTTGTGGTTTGCATATCCCAAAAGCAACGCCTTTTCCTCTTGGTTGTAATTGCCGTAACAAACCTCCAAACCGCTTAAACCATAACCAATAAATTCCTGCAAAATCGCTTGCAAATCATACTGCTTTTGCAACGCTAACGGGTGCGCCAAAACAGCCCTACCGCCCGCATTTGTAATTGCCTCAATGGCGTCCTTTGGCGTTAACCTGTATGAGGGAGTGTACGCCAACTTTCCTTTTGCCAAATATCTGTTAAAAGCATCTGCAACGCTGTAAACATAGCCTCCTGCCACCATAGCTTTTGCAATGTGCATTCTGCCAATACATTCCTTTTGATTTAATGTGATGTTGATGTTAAATTTTTTCAATTTTTCAATTATTGTGTTAATGCGTTCGGTACGCTTTTCCAACACCGCCAAAATGGTTTTGTTAAAACTTTCATTTGCGATATTAATATTATACCCCAATATATGCACTTCCTTTTCGCCAGAAGCCGAAAACTCTATGCCGGAACACGCAAGGATATTATTTTGTTTTGCAATGCGCAAAAACTCCGCAACACCACTGCAATTGTCGTGGTCGGTAAGAGCGATAAAATCCATTTCCTTTTGCTTGGCGCACGCTACAAGTTGTTGTATTGTAGATGTTCCATCACTAAAAAGTGAATGTAAGTGCAAGTCTGCTTTTATCATTTTACCTCCAAAATTTTACCAATTTAACGCAACAATAACCAATGCAATATTGCTTATTCCTCGGTTTTTTTTAGCGCTTAAATACAATCTAAAACATATTATTACACGGTTTTTTGCTCGGGTTTTCCTTCGGTTTTTTGTTCGGGTTTTTGCTTGATTTAACGCAACATAAACACTGCAATATTGCTTATTCTTCGGGGTTGTCCTCATTTGATTCTAGCAAATTATCTTCGCCAACACTATCCTCAAACACCCCGGTTACATCATCTTCAATTTGCAAATCGTAATTTTCTGTTTCCACTTTGCTTAATTGCTTTTGAATTTTTGCTGTTTTTTTGCTTGCCGTTTCCAAACTTTTTGATACGGTGTTAACTTGCTGTTGCGCCTTAGACAACAACTCGGCGTACTTGCCAAATTCCGTTTTAAAGCTACTCAAAAGCTTGTAAATATTACTGCTACCCTTTTGTATGGCTAGTGTTCTAAAGCCCATTTGCAAGCTGTTTAAAAGCGCTGCAATAGTGGTTGGCCCACACAAAACAATGTGGTATTTTGTTTGCAATTCATCACACAAGCCCGCTCGTTTTACCACCTCTGCAAACAACCCCTCAATTGGCAAATACATTATTGCAAAATCGGTTGTTTTTGGCGGATAAATATATTTTTCCGCAATGCTTTTTGCTTGCGTTTTTACTGCGTTTTCTAGCGCTTTGCTTGCAATATTAACCTTTATTAAATCGCCAACTTCGCTTGCGTCCACCAACATTTCATAATCTGCCAGAGGAAACTTGCAATCTATTGGCAAATACACGGTTTCATCTGCCTGCCCCGGCAAAATAATTGCAAAATCGACGGCTTCTTTTGTGCCAGTAATCCTCTCTTGCATTTTGTATTGTTCCGCATTTAAAATTTGCTCCAACAACGATTGTAGCGCAACTTCGCCCCACGTACCTCTTGTTTTAACATTGTTTAACACCTTATTTAAATTTGTAACGCCATCTGCAAGTTGCTTCATTTCGCCAAGATTTTTTGCAACTTCCATCAATTTATCGCTAATAACGCTAAAAGATTTGCTAATCCTATCGTTTAGAGTGGCGGATAATTTTTCATCAACAGTTTCTCTCATTTTTTCCAATTGTTTTGCATTATCATCACGCACTTCAGTTAAACTTTGGTTAAGTTGCAACTGCATAGCCTTTAATTTTTCCTCAACAATGCCGTTAAAACTTTGTATGTATGTTTTTAATTCTTGACTGCTATTTTGCTGATTTGTCATAAAATCTCGTATGCTTTGAGTTGTTTTATTTGTGGCTAAATCAAATGCGGATAGCATTGCATTGTTGGTTTGCGCATTGGCAGTAATAATAACTTCCTTAGCGTTTGCAACGGTTGCCGTTGTGCTTTTTGTGGTGCTATCCATAACATCTTTCAAGGCGTTTAGTATCATATCCAATTCGCCCGTGTTTTGTTTTTTATGGCTAATTACAGCCACATATATTATGGAAATAACAATTACCACACACAAAAATATTAAAACACTCAATAAAATTATTTCCACCTTTTCTCCTTTGTTTCGTTGTTTTGTTTAACCTTTTTTTGCAATTTTTTTAAGATAAATTAGTTGTTCATCTCGATTGTTTTTTATGCTTTCTTGCGCCGTGGCATCTAGTATTTGCGTTAGCGCTTGTTTGATTTTTGCGCCCTGCAAGCCCAACTGCAAGCAGTCCTCGCCATTAATTTTTAAATCTTTAATTTCTGTTGGCAAATTGTTTTGCAAAAAGTAGTTGTATATCTTGCTCATTCTGTTTGCGCTTTCGCTTTCGCCGTCCATTCCTGCGCCAATTTTGTCCGCAATTTTAACCAAAATTAGTTTGGGTATTATAGCAAAATTTTCCCGCACAAACTCCTTCAATTTTTTATCTTTTGCGTTGGCTTCTATATCATACATATGCAACCCAACAAGCTCGCTAACCTCGGCAATTACCGCATTAGGATACTTTAAGCGTTGCAAAATTTCACGGCTTATTTGCCTGCCATAAACTGCGTGCAAAAACATATTTCCATCTTTTTTTAATGCAAATGGTTTTGCAATATCGTGCAACAAAACCGCCAATCTAACACTGCTATCGCTTGCCTTAAACGCTTGCAATGTATGCTGTAAAACATCAAATTTATGATACTTTGCATTTTGCAAAACTCCCTCGCCTTGTAGCAATTCTGGCACGATAAAACGCATTGCGCCCGTGGCAATAAGCAATTTTATACCCTCAAAATGCATTGGCATATAAGGTAGTTGCGGATATTTACAATCGGATAGCAAAATTTTATTAAACTCCTCGGCAATACGCTCGCAACTTATATCGCTCAGCTTGTTAACTTGCTTTTTGCACTCCGCCAAAGTTTGCAAATCAATATCAAAATGAAGCTCGCAACTAAGGCGCACTAGGCGCAAAATGCGCAACGCATCTTGTTTAAAAACATCGCTGTGCGTACCTCGCAAGATATGTTTTTTAATATCCTCAACGCCACCCAAAATATCAACAATTTGTTGGTTTTTGATGTCGTAATAAACTGCGTTTGCACAAAAATCTCGGCGCATACTATCCGCCTTAATATCAGTGGTAAAACAAACGCTTTGTGGCGTGTGGCAACCGCTGTTTGTGGGGTAAGAATCTGTTCTAAATGTGGTGTATTCGTACACATTTTTGCCTTTAATTAATATTGTGCCCAACCTACTGCTGGCGGTATCAAGCTTAAAAAAACTGCCTTCTAGCGCCGTTTGCACTTGCTGTGGAGTTAAAGCGGAACACAAATCTACATCGCCTGCTTCAATATTTAAAAGGCTATTGCGAACATAACCCCCAACAATATAAAGGGGTTGCGGTAACAAACTAGCTAAAAAATTTAGTTCATCACTTACTTTCATACACACTTGGCGCAAGCACACAAACTTCCTCCAAATTGCGGTATCTTTCGGCGTAATCTAAGCCGTAACCAACCACAAATTCGTTAGGAATTGTAAAGCCAACATAATCGCCCTCCAACTCAACTTCTCTGCGTAAAGGTTTGTCAAGAAGCGTGCAAATTTTTAAATCTTTAGGGTTTCTTGCCCACAAAAGTTGCTTTAAATATTTTAGTGTTCTGCCACTATCAATAATATCCTCAACAACGATAACATTCATACCTTCAATACGAGTGTTCAAATCTTTAATCATTTTAACTTCGCCACTAGATGTCGCCCCTGCGCCATAACTAGATATTGCCATAAAATCAATTTTTACATCACAATCTTTCACTTTTCTTATCAAATCTGCAAAAAATATTGCTGAACCTCTTAAAATACACACAAACAACACTTCTTCGCCTTTAAAATCGACAGAAATGTCTTGGGCGATAGCCTCAATTCTCTTTTGTAACTGTTCCTTACTGATTAACACCTTTTCAATATCTTGCATAGTTTTTTCTCCTAAGTTGAATAAATAATATATTTTTTGTTTTTTCGTCAATTTTAACCGCATCAGCAATTTCTACGCCAACAACCACCAACACCTCATTGCCACGAGCGATAATTGGGGTTAAATCACGCAGGCGTTTTGGCACTTTTTTATCGGTAAAGTAATCGTTAAGCAACTTGGTTTTGCCACCAAATTTTGTAAATTTGTCGCCACTTTTGCGTGCTCGCACAACGCAATTTATTAATTTATTGCCATCAACAAACTGCCCCTCTTTGCTGTAATCTGCCCTATCCACTTTGACAATTGTAACATAATCTTCGCCAAAATCAAAACTATTTGCATCAAAAGAACGCTCTACAATTTCCATTTTTTGCTTGTAGCTAAAAACAACAAAATCGTATTCTTTGCTAACTATTGTGTCAAAAGGCATATCAACGCTTGCCCCGTTTGGCAAAACATTGATGTTTAAAATAATATTCAAGTGCCTACTTTCGATATCGTACATCACGCCCAAGCGCTCAAAACATTGCTTTATTGTCGCCTTTGCAAGATAGCTGTGCAAGCTTAACGCCTCAATTTTCATAAAAATTTTGTCGCCCTTGCATGTGATATATTTGTCGCACTCCTGCCTTGTAAAATCATCAATTTCTGCGGATATGGTGGATAATCGCATTAAACTTTCTTTGTATTTTGGGTAGATACTGTTAATTTGTGGCACAATTTTTTCTCGCACAAAATTGCGAGTATAAATAATTTCTTTATTGGTTTCATCGGTAACAAATGGAAACTGTTTTTGCCGTTGATACTCTATAATTTCCGCTTTGCTAAAATTAATAAATGGCCGTAACAAATTGCCATCTTCAAAACTCATACCAATCAAGCCCTTAACTCCACTGCCCCTAAAAATGTGCATTAGCAATGTTTCGGCGTTGTCATCAAGGTGGTGGGCTGTAACAATTTTGTCCGCCTCGCCATTTGTAATAAGCTGGTTAAACACCTCGTGCCTAAGCTTGCGTGCGCCTTGCTCAATTGAAAAACCGCTTTCCTTGCAAAATTGCAATGTGTCAATTTTAACAATTTTACACTCAACATTGTGCTCGCCACAAAAATCTTTTACAAATTGCGAATCTTTTATGGAGTTTTCGCCCCTAATGCCGTGCTCGATATTAATTACAAAAAAATTGTTTAAAAAGGCTCTGTTTTCTAAAAAACTGCATAGCAACGCCATAGAGTCCATTCCTCCACTAACCGCTAAGGCAAGCCTTTTGTATTGTTGTAAGCTGTTGATAATACTTTTTGTAAACATATGTATATTATAATACTTTAACGATTATTGTGCAAGCCTTTTTCTTTTTACAAAAAAGCAAATAGCCACAATTGATGTTTTTTATAATTTATTATTTGATAAGTTTTATATGTTTTTTGATAAGTTTTATAATGTTTTTTAGTCAAAACTTAAATAATTCTTACCACCATAATGGTGCTATCATCTTTTAAGCCAAATTTTTCCGCTTGCGAAAACAACATATCCGCCACCGCTTGAGGGTTAAGCAAGGTTGTGTTTTGCAAGGTTTCAACAATTTTATCCTGTCCTAACGCATCTAAAACGCCGTCAGAAACCATAACAACCATATCGTTTTTATTAAGCAATTTTTTGTTAACGCACGGTTTTGCATTTTCCACAATGCCAAGAGGTAGGGCGTCATTTAGCACAATTTCAACATTTGTACGCCTTTTAATAAAACTTTCAACTGCGCCTTGTTTAATAAAACTTGCGTAAGCTTTGCGCAAATCAAGCAACAAAATGTCAATTGCGGTAAAGTTTTCGTTGTTGGCGTAGGCTAAAAAGTTGTTTGCAAGTAGCAACGCCAAATCCCCTTCAAAATTAGCTTTGTAAAGGTTTTCAATTAACGAAATAGTGCTTGCGCTGTTTTTTTCGGCTTCTGCGCCCGTACCCATTCCATCACAAATTGCAACCATAACTTTGTCTTGCCCAATTTTTTGCACGGCTTTTGTATCGCCCGAAACAATGTTGCCTTCCTTTCCTTTTGCGGTTATGCCACAAATTATTTTGTATTGTGGGCTATTTACAAAGTTTAAATTGACAAAATCTTCATCAATACGCTCCTCATCGCCCTTTTGCAACATAGGTAATTTAATCAATTTTTGCAACACCAGAGTTAGCGCTTTTTTATTAACGTCCTTTTTGCGCAGAGTAACGCCCACCTCGCAATCTCCTTTGCCGTTGTTTATTATAACAACCTCTTTAGCTACAATATTGTGATATGCCAATTCTTCAATAATCCTATTTTCTTGCTCGCTATTATAGTTTATATTTTCTTTAACTTCTTGCGCCAAATCTTGCAAAACAAGGCTAATTGCGCCATACTGTTCGCTAAGGAGTTCCTGCGCTTTACTAAGCTTTATGCGCTCACGCTGTTGGCGTAAAGCATCTTGCAAGCAACTGTTTATGTCGTTTTTAATTTCGTTAATTTTACCGCACCTACTTGTAAAAAACGCAGGAATATCCATAAGGGTAATAACTTTTTTGTTCATACCCAACTCCAAAATATCCTTGTACAAAACACTCGTATCTCCGCCAAGCGCCTCAAAACACATTTGTTTTTTGTTGCAATTTGCGCAAAGCTTAAAAGCAAGTTCTTCAGCGGTTTTTTTACACCACTCTCCGCCAACATTAATTTTGCAGTCGCCAACAATATCCTGCATATCATCAAAAACTTTAGCAACATTTTTAATTTTCTTTTCCATAATTTTTCGGTTTCGATTTACAATGCTATATTTTTGCCCTTCCACTTTTTTAACGCCAAAATAGGCAAACATTTGCTTGCGATATTTTTGTGGCACAACCAGCCAAAGCGCAACGCCAACAAAAGCCAACAAAACCTGAAAAAAGTTAAAATCGGCTATCCTAAAAAATATACCGCAAAAAATTTGCGCCAAAATTAAGCTTGCGCCAGCTAGATAAATATTGCTTTTAATAAAAAGTTTGCCAATTAGCGCACACAGCACAATGCTTGCCATAACTGACATATCGCCTGCCCCAAAAGCGCCTGCCAAGCCCACCGCCACAACACACACTAAATTGTTGCTGTTTTGGCTTGTGCACAACAATGCTATAACGGTTAAATAAGCAAGCATATAATATAGCTTTGTATATATCAATTTGATAAGTGCCCAAAAATATTGCCAACACCACCACTAAACCACACGCTATTTCATCTGCGGTAAAGGCGTAATGTATGCCTCTTATTAGTATTGCATACATAATTACAATGGCGCAATAAGTAAATAATTGGGCAAAAATTACAGTGCTAACCGCCTGCAAAATTTGCGTTGCATCTTTCATATTAAGCAAAATTATTGGCAACTGCGAAATGCCTGCATAAATATTTGTAGCTAGCATTTTCATAGGTTTTTTGGCGTAATAGTGCGCAATTTTGGCTAGCGCAAAAACAAGTGGAGGCGTAATATTAATTAAAAGCGTGTTAATTTGTGGCGAAACAATCAAGCCAGACAACACAAAAATTACACCGCTGTAAAGCAAATTTTCTCGACAATACACAAGCGCAACAAAATATCCCAACTGAAAAGGGCGTATGCCTTTGTAAATTACAGCTAGCGCAAGCAGTAGCATAACAATAAAGTGCATAACATACTTGCACAATTCGGCAAGCGAAAAACCCGCTGTTTTTGATGTAGAATTTTTTAATCTTATAGTTTTCATAATTCCCCTTTTTTATCTTAAAGGAAAATTACATAAAAAAATAATGTTATTTTGTAACATTATCTACTTTTTTGTTTTATTTATTTTGTTGGGTGGCAAGTTTGTATCTGCCTTGTAAATTTCTTTGTTGGGTGGTTAACTTTTTTTGTTTGTGTTTAGCCGTACAAAACATCATATTTAGGTTGCTTAAATAATGCCTTGCCAATAATCCAGTCCGCTTTAATTGCGCCATAATCACGGCTGTCCATACTGTCGTTTCGGTTGTCGCCCATTACAAAAAATTCATCTGCTTTTAGCGTTATTCTCGCTGTATTATTTTTTTGCGCAAGCCCGTCCATTTCGCCTTTGGTGTAATTTTCTGTTAGCTTAACATCGTTTAAATAAACAATTCCGTGTGTAATTTGTATGGTGTCGCCACCTTTTGCAATAATCCTTTTTATTGGTGGTTTGTTGCCATTAGGGCGATTAAAAACAACAATATCGCCATAATCTAATTTGTAACCTGCTTTAAGTAAAAAAATCCGTTGGCTATCTTCCAATGTGTTTTGCATACTTTCGCCACTGATTGTTATTGGAGAAATTAAAAAATTTTGAATACACAACGCCAATGTTACAGCCAATACAATGGTTGTAATGTAAGATATAACCGTTAAAAGCTTTTTATTGCTTTTTTTTGGCGTGGGAAATAATTTTTCCTCTTGTTCAGTCAAAATCACTCTATTTTTACTCCACTTCAATTTGCGTTTTTTGTTCAATTCTATGCGTTTGCTTACTCCGCTTTTATGTGTTTTTTGTTCAATTTTATGCGCTTGATTACTACACTTTAATATGTTTTCTTACTCAAGTTTATGTGCCTGCTTATTCTGCTTTATTCTGTTTTTTGCTCAAGTTTATGCGCCTGCTTACTCCGCTTTAATATGTTTTTTTACAATTTTGCCAAAATTTGCGTAATCAATCATCACGGTGTGTCCGCACTTTTTGCATTTTAATTTAATATCTGCGCCAACCCTAACAATTATCCACTCATTGCCTCCGCAAGGATGAACTTTTTTGGTAATTATTGTGTCGTTTAAGTTATATTCCATATTATACCCACAAAATGTTGTTAAATAACACATTTTCTGCATATCTAAAAGACAATTTTTTAATGTTTTTCCAATTTTTCATTGGTATCATATTTACATCTTTAAAATCTTGCAAGCTCAACGCAAACTTGCACCATTCGGCTTGTTTAAGCGTTAATTTGCAAAAATACTTTTCGGTATCTTGCAACAATTCCACATAAAATGTTGTCGCCGTGTTGCTAAATGTGTCAAATTGCAACAAATTGATATCTTCGGGCACAAACTGCATTCCGTTAATTGTGTGGGTGGCAAGCGCGCCTTTTTTTGTGCAAATACCCCTCAATTCCATAGCGCCAGAACCAATGTGAACAAGTTCATCTTCAATAAAAAACTCGTTGGTTTCGGCAAAAAAATCGGATACGCCATATTTGACTTCGTACAAAATGCGTGAGCCAACCTCGCTGTTTAAAACCTTTGGCAACTCGCCCGTAATGACAGAAGTTGAAAGCATTGTGCCGTCTTTATAGTATATATTGCAAAACGCATAAAATGTCTTCATAAAACTGGAAATTTGCGTTCTGTAAGTGGATTCGCCCAAAAAGTTGCAATTTAGCATTTCCTTTTCCCAATTGCGCTGAAGTGGATTTTGCTCGTTGTAAGAGATGTTTAAAACCACCTTGCTAACAACTGTTGCGTCATCAATAACAACATTAATTTCTAATTCTTCGCCCACTTTATAGCTTATGGTTGGTTTTTCGGCAAAATCAGTTTTGTTAAAAAAAATGTGATTTAAAAATTTGATTATTGTGTTAAAACTGCTTTGTTCAATTTGATTGCCAAGCCCTGCGCTTAAACAATATTTAACTTCTGTTTGGTTGCGGTCTAGCAAATGCAAGGTTTCTTCCAGTTTGTCAAAATTTGAAATGTTGCTGTTTGTACCGCCAGCGTAAAAAATTGGCACTCTAACCAAGTTAACATACGATTGATTTGCGCACCCAATAACCCAGCGTTGAGCCTCATCACTAAGCACATTTTCGTTTTGAATAGCGTACTTCCAACCAATATTATTAATAGGCACGCCCACTTTAAC
>JAVVTM010000018.1:0-13419 GCA_036653655.1 Clostridia bacterium
TGTTTTTTACTTGCAAAATAATTTCGTGCAATTTTAAACACAACACGCCTTCGATGTTTTTATCATTAATATTGTTGCTCAAAAGGTACAAAAGCTGTTCGAATGGTTTTTTGTCCGCAATTGGCGCAATTATTGGGTTTTCTGTTAGGTTGTACAGCTTTAGCAAAACGGTAATAAAATCGCCATTAAAACTAAAAAACACTTTTTTAAAAGGACTTTTTTTGTCCGCATAATACTTGTGCGCTTGGTTGCTTTGCAAAACAAAACAGTCGCCTTTGTAAAGCGAATACTTTTTGTTTTCCACTTCGATATAGCCTTTACCAAATAAAACATATTCTATTATTATAGAATCGCTTTCGCTTCGTGATATAAAGTAGTTGCTATCCTCATTTGTAATGCCTGCGCACTTTACAGTAAGCAAGTTTGAAAACTTTTTTGGCGCATTTAGTATAAACTTTTCGTTAAAAATGGGCATAATTTACCTCGATGTTAATATTATACCATAAAAATAGTTTTTTGTGTACAATATTAATATGGTTTTATATAAAATAATTATGTTAATCAATTTAATTGAAAAAAATTGGTTAAGTGTTATAATATACAAAAGGAGTATAGAATGATTTACAATATTAACAAAGAAAATTATAAAAATTTTAACACAATAGAGATTAATAAATTGCCTGCAAGATGCTATTTTATTCCATACAAAAGTTTTGAAGATTTAAAAAATACAGATGTTTTGGCGGAACGATATAACAGCAAAATTGTTACAGTTTTATCGAGCGATTGGGATTTTAAATATTATGCTAAAGTTAGCGAAGTTGAAAATGAGCTCGACACCGAAAAAACCGCTTTTGATGTTATTAAAGTGCCTAGTTGTTGGCAACGCATTGGCTATGAGCCACCTTTTTATCTTAATTCTCGCTATCAATTTAAGCGTAAACCACCATTTATTCCTGAGGATATACCAGTTGGCGTTTATCATAAAAATATCGAAATTGACAATATTTCTAAAACTTATATTTTATCATTTTTGGGCGTTTGTTCTTGTTTAGATTTGTATGTTAATGGCAAATTTGTTGGGTACAGCGAGGGTAGCCATAACAGCGCAGAATTTGATATTTCTCCTTACTTAATTAAAGGCAAAAACGAAATTTTGGCTGTGGTATTTAAGTGGTGCAACGGCACATATTTAGAATGTCAAGATATGTTTAGAGAAAACGGCATTTTTAGAGATGTTTTGTTGTTTGAGCACGGCAAAACTTTTATTAATGATTATTTGGTTTCTACAAAATATAATGATGATGGCTCGTACAATTTGCTTGTTAGGGCAGACATTAAAAATGGCGAAAACACTTCAATAAATGTTAAAGTTTTTTACAAAAATCAACTTTTTGCTGAAAAAAGCGCAAGCGAAAGCAACGTTGTTTTTGAAAATTTAAAAGTTGATGAGTGGAGCGCAGAAATACCAAATATTTATGAAGTTTTTATTACTTTAATTAAAGACAAAAAAGAAATTGAGGTTGTGCGCAATTACACTGGTTTTAAACACATTTTAATTAACGGCACTACTTTTCTTTTTAACAATCAAAAAATTAAAATTAAGGGCGTCAATCATCACGACACAACAGCGGATAAAGGCTATGTAATGACCGCTGAAGAAATGCAATACGATGTTAAAATTATGAAAGAATACAATATGAATGGCGTTAGGACATCACATTATCCGCCTGACCCGTTGTTTTTAACTTTGTGCGACATTTACGGCCTTTATGTAATTGATGAGGCAGATATCGAAACTCACGGTTGCTATGGCTCGTTGCCTGCGCTTCCAAATTTAATTAGTGATAATCCTGAATGGAGCAAGCACTTTTTGGATAGAGTTGAGCGTATGGTTATGCGTGATAAAAACCACACCAGTATTACTATGTGGTCGCTTGGCAACGAATCGGGTGGTTTTTACAACCAAGATTTGTGTTACGAATATATTAAAAAATTGGTTACAAACATTCCTATCCATTATGAGGGTGTTAGCCGTACATCTCGTTCTCGCTACGATGTGAAATCTGAAATGTACACAAGCCCACAACGCCTTGATGAAATTTTGCACAAAAAAGCAGGCAAAAAGTATCAAGAAGCGCCATTTTTCTTGTGTGAATATTGCCACGCTATGGGTGTTGGCCCGGGTTCGCTTGAGGATTACTGGCAAATTATGTACGCTAGCGATGTGTTTATGGGCGGTTGCATTTGGGAGTTTGCCGACCACGCTGTTTTACATAAAGAAGGTAAATATCGCTACACTTATGGTGGCGACCATAAAGAATTTATCCACGATAGCAACTTTTGCGTTGATGGATTGTTTTATCCAGACAGAACGCCACATACAGGCGCTTTAAACGCTAAACAAGTTTATCGCCCAATACGCGCCACATTGCGTAAAGATAAAAAAATTGAGTTTAAAAATACAAACAGCTTTATTTCTTCAAGCGCATACGATATTAATTATGAGTTGGTAAAAAATAAAGAAATTGTTAAAACTGGCAAGCTAGAAATTGATATTAAACCGCAAGAAAAAAAGGTGTTTAATATGGAGCTAGAAAATGTAATTGGCGATGTGTATATTAATTTGTACTATGAAAAAGATGAAAAAGAGGTTGCTTTTGAACAATTAATTGTTAACAAACAAGAGGACGAACGGAAGTTGGAAAAAAGTAACAAGATGAATGTTATTAAAAAAGGCAACGAAATTATTGTAAGTACCGTTAATTTTAATGTTATTTTTGATAAGACTAAGGGCTTGTTAAAAAATATTGTTAAAAATGGAAAAAGCTACTTGGCAGAACCTATTAAACCAATTATTTATCGCGCGCCAATGGATAACGACAGGAATATCCGCATTTATTGGGACAATATTGGTTACAAAACTTGTAAATTGATTAAAACATCTTGTAAAATTGTTGAGCAAAAAGACAATAATGTTAAAGTAATTTGCAAGCATTTGTTAACCGCAAAAAAACTTGGTTTAATTATGTTTAGTGAAACTTCAACATACTTAATTAATTCTAACGGTCAAATTTACGCTACCGCTAAATTAAGAAAAATCAATCCAATACTTAGTATGTTGCCATGTTTTGGCGTGGATATCCCGCTTGTTAGTGGTATGAAAAAGTTGGAGTATTTTGGCAAAGGCGACCAAGAAAACTTGTGCGATTTTGATGCGCATGCAAAGCTTGGCATTTATAAAACAAGCGTTAAAGCAATGTTTGAACCTTACATTAAACCACAAGATTTTGGCAATCACATTGATACCAAATATGTCAAATTTAATGATGGCGAAAGCGCAATAAACTTTATTGCAGGCAAAAAAACATTTGATTTTAATGTCAAAAATATAACCACTCAAAATTTAACAAAAGCTAAACACGTTGAAGATATTGAGTGGAGCGATATTAATTACTTGACAATTAAAGGGTTTAACCGTGGCACAGGCACAAATAGTTGTGGCCCACTTCCTTTAAAACAGTATGATATTAATATGAATAAAGCCCTAAAATTTGATTATTTTATTATTTTGGAGGATAAATAATTGAAACTATCAACAAAATTTGCGTTGTTTGCTTTAATGATTATTGTTGTGTGCAGTATTGCAATTACAATTTTTGTTATTAATTATAAAAACGGAAGTTTAATATTGCCAAAAAATGTTGATGCAATTGCCACTTTTGCTGGCTTTTTGCAACCAAAATAATTAATAAAAGAGTAGTTGTAGTTAATAAGTTAGGCAACAATTGCAATAAAAAGTAAAACTAATTACAAGAAAAAGCAAAACAAACATTTGCGTTAAAAAAAGTTTTGCAACCAAAATAATTAATAAAAGCATAGTTATAACAATTAAATATTATTTTTCATACTATATATTGTGTGGAGGTAAAATATGTTTAATTTAAATAACAACTGTGGAGGGTTTTTCCCTAGTTGCTCACCGCAGTTTTGCACGCCATTGTGTTGGTGTTGGTTTCCTGTTTTATGTTATTGCAACAACTTTTGTAGATTGCCACAAAACAATATAAACAATTGTGGTAACAACTGCGCAACTTGCAATCCAAACAATTGCGGTAACAATTGCAACAGACCAATTAACCCTTGCAATAAATGCAACAATAACTACTAAAAGCTGTTTAAACAAAATTTGGCAAAAGTTTAATAATTAAAATTTGGATAACCTATTGGTTATCCTTTTTTTTAAAAAATTTGTTAATTATCGCAATAAATGTGCTATAATATTTTTAGGTGAAATATGAAGATTTTAGTTATTAATGGCGCTAACTTAAATATGTTAGGCAAAAGAGAACCGTCAATATATGGCAGTAAAACATCGCAAGATTTGTACAATTTGGTGGCAGATTTTTGTGGGAAAAATGAAATTAAAGTTGAGTTTTTTTGTAGCAATAACGAGGGCGATATTGTAACAAAATTGCAATTTAACAACGCAGATGGCATTGTGCTTAACGCAGGGGCTTTTACGCATTACAGTTATGCAATTGCCGATGCAATAAAATGCAACAATACTCCCGTTGTCGAGGTGCATATTAGCGATGTCAATCAGCGTGAAAGTTTTAGGCAAAATTCTGTAATTAAACCAAATTGCATTGCAACAATTTGCGGTAAAGGGTTTGACGGCTACCTAGAGGCAATTAATATTTTGCTTAACAAATAATATCATTACCACATTATAACTAAATTTTAGTTAGCTTTGTATAACTATATTAAATAAAAGTATTGTTAAATTATTGACAATATCTGTAAATTAGAGTATATTAATAATATTGACTGTATCAATGATTTTTCGGCGAGTAAGTGAGTAGAATAGTTTTTGGCTACCACTATGTTTAGTGGTATTTTTTTTGGAGGAGATATGAAAAGAATTGGCGTTGTTGGCATTGTTGTTTTGGATAGGGAATGTGTCGCTAGTGTCCAAAGTTTGTTATCAAATTTTGCTAATTTAATTATTGGGCGTATGGGCGTGCCAGACAGACAAAATGGCGTCAGCATTATAAGTTTAATTATTGAGGGTTCTACCGAAGAAATTTCTGCTTTTACTGGCAAACTTGGAAAACTAGAGAATGTCAAAATAAAATCAGCAATTACGACTGTGGAGGTTTAATGAAAAAAGGTTTTATTATTGTTGTGGCATTATTATTAATTGCTACATCAGTTTTGTTTGTATCTTGCAAACAAGTGGAGGAAGCAACGCTAAATGTTTTTTTACCAGACGGAGCGCCAGCGTTAAGTATGGCAAAAACTATGAGCAATACTGGCAAATATGGCAAATTAACACTAAAGCATAATATAGTTACAGGCGATGCTATCGTTGCAAAAGTTGCAAATGGCGAGGCGGATATGGCAATAATACCAACTAACGCTATGGCAATCCTTTACAATAAAGGCGCAAAATACAAAATTGTTTCTAGCAATGTTTTTGGAGTTTTGTATTTGGTATCCAAGCAAACTACGCTAAATATTGCCGATTTAACGGGGCAAATTGTTTATATTATTGGCGAAGGCAACACTCCCGATTTGGTTTTTAAATACATTTTGCAACAAAACAATTTAGAATTTGTTAAAAGCGCAACGGCAGTTGAGGGCAAAGTGGCGTTAAATTATGTAAATGACGGCTCGGAGCTTATCCCACTTTTAAAACAAGGTAAGGCAAAATTTGGTGTATTGGGCGAACCAGCCGTTTCCAACGCTATTGCAAAAGCGGGCGTTAATGTTGTTTTAGATTTGCAGGCAGAATGGAAAAAGCACAACGCTAGCAGTTATCCACAAGCTTCTTTAGTTGTAAAAACCGAAGTTTTAGAAAAATATGGCAAAGATATTGATAAAATTGTTGAAGATTTAAAGGGCAATAAGCAGTTTATTTTGGATAATATCAGCGTTATTGGCAAACTTATGGCGGATAATGGCAGTTTGCTTGCGGTAAACTATACAAAAGAGATTGTTGAAAGATGCAATTTAGATTGCGTTTCTGCAACCGATGCAAAAATGAGCATAGAAGAATATTTTAATATTTTGCTAACTTTTAATGCAAAATATATTGGTGGCAAAATACCAGATAAAAACTTGTACTATATTAAATAATATGATTAAAAATAAAGCAAAATTAAAAACAAATTTATATGCAATTTTATCAATAGTTACATTTTTTGTAATATGGTCGATTATTGCCTATTTGCAAAATGCGGAGCTTATTTTGCCAAAGCCTAGCTTGGTAATTAAAGATTTTTTTGTTTTATTTGCTACTAAAGATTTTTATTTGTCAGTTTTTTACACATTTTTGCGTGGCATTTTGGCGTTTTTAGTATCATTTGTTTTAGCTTTAACACTAAGCATATTGGGCAACTTTTTTAAGCCATTGCACGCAGTGTTGTCGCCGTACATTTTTATAATGCGTTCTGTGCCAACAATGTCGGTAATTTTGCTAATTATATTGTGGGTAAATAGCTTTACAAGCCCTATTTTGATTGCTTTTTTGGTTATTTTTCCAATACAGTACAGCAGTTTTTTTGGCGCAATAAACAATATTGATAAAGATTTGTTGCAGATGGCTGAAGTTTACAAAATTGACAAAAAAAATATCGTGCGCAAAATTTACTTGTCAATGCTTTTGCCACAAATTTTGGTTGCGGTTAAAGCTACAATTGGTTTGACGGTTAAAGTGGTTATTGCCGGCGAAGTTTTGGCGCACACCTCCGCAAGCATTGGCGCAATGATGCAACAAGCAAAAATATTTATTGATACCGCAAATTTGCTTGCGTGGACAGTTGTTGCAATTTTATTATCATACTTTTTAGAGAGTATTATTACATTAATATTAAAAAAATTAAGGAAAAAATATGGCTATAATAATTGAAAATTTAACCAAAGCTTACAGTGAGAATGTTGTTTTTGACAATTTTTCATTTACCGCTTGCGACAATTTAATAACGTGCATTTTAGGCAAGTCGGGTTGCGGAAAAACAACGCTATTAAACTGCATTGCAAATTTAGAAACCTATTTTGGCGCAATCAATACAGAGGGAAATACCTCGTACATTTTTCAACAAGATAGGCTTGTGCCAACTTTAAATATTGCAGATAATTTACAACTTGTATTAAAAACTCCCAGCAAAGAAAAAATTGAGGAAATGTTAAAAAAAATTGATTTGTATGAGCATATTAACAAATTTCCAAGCCAATTGAGCGGGGGAATGAGGCAAAGAGTTGCGATTGCACGAGCATTTTTGTTTGATAGCAAAAATATGTTGATGGATGAGCCATTTAAGGCGCTGGATATTTCGATTAAAAATGTCATTATTAAGATGTTTTTAGAGTTGTGGCAAGAAAAAAAACAAACTGTTTTATATGTAACTCACGATATAGAAGAAGCCTTGAAAGTTGCAGATAGGATTGTTGTTTTGGCAAATAATCCTTGCAAAATAAAATTTGATAAAATGATACAAAAAAAGCAAGCCGAAAGAAATATCTATGACGATTTTTTTAACGACTTGCGAAAAGAACTATATAGTTGTTTTGATTAATTTTTAAGTGTATTTTTGTGTTTATTTAATGTATTTTTTGCGTTTATTTAATGTATTTTTGCGTTTATTTAATGTATTTTCGTGTTTATTAAATATATTTTTGTGTTAATTAACAATATTTAACCTTAGTTGTAACAATTGCAATTAATATTAAATAATTTAATCAATTTTGTTAAAAGTTAGTCCAACATCAATTTTGTTAAAACAGTTGGCTCTAAATATTTTCCGTTTTTGTATGCGCGCATATTACCGCTTGCAATTTCATCAATTAAAATAACTTCGCCATTGTTGTAGCCAAATTCAAATTTAATATCATAAAGGTCGATATTCTTTTTTGCCAATTCATTTGCAACGATATCTGTAATTTTTTGTGTTGCAAGTTTAATTTGCTCAAATTGTTTGTCAGTCATAACTTTTATTGCAATTAAACCTTCTTTTGTAATTAAAGGGTCGCCCAAAACATCATCTTTTAAAGTCATTTCAACATAGTTGTTTAGTTTTGCGCCTTCTTCAACATATGCGCCGTATCTTCTAAAAAAACTGCCAACGGCTCTTTTACGGCAAATAACTTCAAGACCATTGCCAAATGGAGTTGCAGGCAAAACTTCCATTGTGCCATTGTCAACATCTGCGCCAATGTAATGAGTTTTAATGCCAGCTCTATTTAAAATTTCAAAAAACAAGACAGACATTTTTAAATTTTCTTTGCCAATGCCTTCAATACTTAAACCTACTGTATTTGCGCCCGGGTCGAATACACCGTCAGTGCCGGTGCAAGTATCTTTAAAAAGTAATTGATAATTGCCATTATCTAAAGCGAAAACATCTTTTGTTTTGCCAGAATAAACCTTTTTCATAAACAACCTCCAAATTTAAGTTGATAATATTATAGCATAAAAATTTGTAAAGTAAAAATGATTTTTTAAAAAAAATTGTACAATTTGTATACTATCATCAAATAACTGCTATAACTTTTGCTAATGGATTATTAGTGATAATTTGCAAAACTTTTTTATAATATATGTTATTAATTTTAGAAAGACTTTTATTATGCTTGTGTAATCAATTTTGCAATTATAAAATATTAACTTTTGCTATATTCTTAATGAGTATAAAATAATATAAAAATTTAAAATTACAATTGGGCAAAAGGGCATAAAAAAAAGAGCTTCAAACTCCTCATCTCAATTTTAACTAATGTTAGAACCTTTTTGAATTGTCATTATCTCTGTTTTTTACTTGCATTTCGATGCTTTCAACATAAGCTTTCCAAATTTTTTTAAACATATATTAATACCTCCTTTTTTTTATTCACCTATATTATACAATTAAATTTAAGTTTGTCAATAGGTTTAACACACATTGTTAAAATATTTTTTTGCTAAAAAAATAGCAAGTGTTATATTTGCAAAAAATTGTTTTTTTAAGCTGTTTTAGCAATAAATTATGGCTTTGTTGCAGTTTATTGTGATTATGTTTTGTTAAAAGATATTTAATTTCATTTGTGAAAAAAGAAACAAATAAAATTGATTTTTACTCTTTATTTTTTTAAAGATTAGTGCTATTATATAGAGAATAAACACTAGGGGGAATATTACTGTGGATTATAATAAGTTTTTAAATAAACAAGTTGTAGATATCAAATTTTCTGGGATAAGAAAGTTTTTTGATATTGCAGCAGAAATGGAAGATGTTGTATCATTAGGCGTTGGCGAGCCAGATTTTGCCTCTCCTAAATCAGCTAAAGATGCTGGCGTAGATTTGATTTTAAACGGCTCAACCCGTTATACTTCTAACGCAGGTTTGCTTGGCTTAAGAAAAAATATTACAAAATATTTGTTACAACGCTTTAATATTGAAACATCAGATAAAAATGTTTTAATTACCGTTGGTGGCAGTGAGGCGATTGACGTGGCGTTTAGGGCAGTGCTTAACGCTGGCGATGAAGTTCTTGTGCCAGAACCTTGTTTTGTTTCTTACGCTCCTTGTATCACTATGGCGCAAGGCGTTGCGGTTGGCGTAAATTGTTACGAAAAGGACAATTTTAAAATTACCCCAGAAGAATTGGAAAGGGCAATTACTCCAAAAACTAAAGTTTTGCTTTTAACATATCCTAACAATCCAACTGGCGCAATTATGACAAAAGCCGATTTGGAAAAAATTATCCCAATAATTATTAAGCACAATTTGTTGATAGTTACAGATGAGATTTATGCAGAATTAACATACGGCAACGAGCATTGTTCAATTGCATCATTGCCAAATATGTTGGAACGCACAATTTTAATTTCTGGTTTTTCTAAGGCGTTTGCAATGACAGGTTGGCGTGTTGGCTATGCAGTAGCTCCAAAAGAAATATACACTCAAATGCTAAAAATACACCAATATATCATTATGTGCGCCCCTTCAATCAGTCAAGTTGCGGCAAATGCGGCGCTTGAGGAAGGCTTTAAAAACGATTTTAATGATATTTTAATTATGCGCAACGAGTATGAAAAGCGCAGAAAATATTTAATTAAAGAGTTTAATGATATGGGTTTGCATTGCTTTAACGCAGAAGGCGCATTTTATGTGTTCCCTTGTGTTGCAAGCTTGGGTATGACTGGCGATGAATTTGCAAACAAATTAATTCAAGCTAAAAAAGTTGCTGTTGTTCCCGGCGATGCATTTGGCGATTGTGGCAAATTTTATGTTAGGATTAGCTATGCCTACTCTATGGAAAATTTGAAGCTTGCTATTAGCCGAATTAAAGAATTTATTGAGGAATCTAAAAGAAAGTAAAATTTAATATAAATTTGCGTGTTTGATATTAAAATATTGCATTTAGGGCAGTATAGTGTTATATTAATATTGTAATAACTAGTGATATGTGAATATTACAATGAAAAATATTATTGCAGTAACCAGTGGTATATTTAATATTGAAACAGGCAGTATTATATTACAAAATGTTGAAACAATTGTTTTAGGCGTTAAAATTGCTTAATGCAATTAAATAAATTTTAAAGTGAGGTAGAAACCGTGTTACAAGATGATTTAAAAAAAGCAAATATTCAAGCAATAAAAGATAGAAATACCGTTGCAAGAAGTATCCTTTCAGTGGTGCTTAACAAAGTTTTGTTAGAAACAAAAAAAGATGTTAATGTTACTGTTGTTGATGATTCTAAGGTTTTAGAAATTTTACAAAAAACCGAAAAAGAATTGTATGAAGAAAGAGATGGTTACGCAAAAGTTAATTATCTTGACAAAGTTGCCGATATCGAAAAACAAATTGCCATTGTCAATGCTTACTTGCCAAAACAAATGACAGATGATGATATTAAAAATGTTATTAAACAGATAAATCATTGCCAGCGGTAATGCGCCATTTTAAAACAAATTTTGCAGGGCAATGCGATATGAAAGCAGTTTCTAATATTGCCAAACAAGGCTAAATAGTTAACGCTAACATTAAAAAATCATAGCTAAAACTGTAAGTTTAATGCAAAATCATAACTAAAACTGTAAGTTTTTTGCAAAAGCTATAAAACAAATGCCAAATCATAGCAAAACTATAAGTTTATTAAAAATGCAAACTTATAGCTAAAACTGTAACATTAATGCAAAATCACAGCAAAGCAATGAAATTAATGCAAACTTATAGCTAAACAGTGTGATTATTGCAAAAATTAATAGTTTATATGATATTATTTTATTAATAATTATAAAAAAAAGTAACTTTTGTCATCAAAAGTTACTTTTTTTGTATTAATCATATTTAATTATCTTGCAATAATAGCGCTTAGTTGTATTGATGTTTTGCGACAATAGCGCTACATTATTTGTTTTAATAATATCGCATTCGCTAAATAAAATTATTTAGGAAAATGCTTTCATTTAATTTTATCACAATTAAAACCTATTAAAAATCCATTTTAACATCAGCTTTTTTAGGTTCTTCCGCTTCAAAAAAGTCTATTTTTGCAAAGTGGAAAATGCTTGCGATAATGTTTGAAGGGAAAGACAAAACCAAGCGATTATACAAGCTAACATTAGCGTTAAATGTGCGCCTTGACGCTTGCAAATGTTCCTCAACATCACTAATAGAATATTGCAATGTTTTAAAGTTTTCGCTAGCTTTTAAATCGGGATATTTTTCAACTAAAAAGTTGATATCCTTTTGAAGTTGATTCATACTGCTGTTTGCAATGTCTTTTTCTGCTGCGGTCATACCGCTACGCATTGCTACAACTTCGGTTAAAGTTTCTTTTTCGTGTTTTGCATAGCCTTTTACTGTATCTTTTTGTTTTGTTAATAAATCATATCTTTTTGTTAAAGCAACATCTATGCCAGATTCTGCCTCGCTAATTTTTACTTTTAGTTTAACAAATTGATTGTAATAAGAAATGAAAAACGCAATGATGCCAATAACAACTGCTAACGCTACTACTATACCAATAATAGCTCCAATACCAATTTCGTTTAATAATGTAAACATATTTTCTCCTTTAATTAAAAATTTTGTGGTCTATATCAAGATAATCGACAAAACATTTTATTAGGTCAATTTCCTTGTTAACTAAATTTTGATAGTCGTACACAGAGGTGCGAATTGATGGCTCCAAACTATCCCTTCCATCATTTAATGCAACGTGCATTTTGCCGTTTACAAAACACATTAGCAACTGTCCTTGGGTTTTAGAATTTATCTCTCGTATTGCCTCAATAAAATGCGGTGTTAAAACATAAAAAGCGGTGTGTTGATTTGTACATTTTACCTCAAATTCGTTGTTGAACTCCACACTTTCAAACTCCACAACAGAATCGGAACTAAAAAAATTAATTTTCTTTAAAAACTCCCTCTCTCTAATGCTAAGATATTCATTGATTGTTTTATTAAAATCAAAAATCAACCATTTGCCTTCAAAAAGTGTTGCGGTGTGCGTCGTTTTGCCTGAGTTGGTAACTTGCTGAATTAACAAATCGCTGTGGACAAAATTTACGCCTTTATAACTGCCGGACAAATAATCGTTGCCAGAATATCTGTTGCCCAAACGCACCAATGAAGAACTTCTTACAGCATCCTCTGATATGCAAGAGGTGGGGTTGTAGTTAACGTTATCAAAAGCCGTTGCAAATGAGGTTTTAACAAATTCCGTCTTGTAAAACCTTTTAAATTTGCGCACAGAACCGCCAATAATGTATTCAACAATAAACATATACAAAAAAATTGCGCCAACTACTGTGAAAAGTGGGTGAACTCCTAATGTAAATATGCCTAATAAACACAAAACAACAAGTATCGGCACTGTTATTGCCGTTGCAAGTGTTTTGCGTTTTAGCACGGCAAGCCGTTCTTTTTCTAACGCATCTAGCTTAGCTTTAAATTCTTTGTCCATATATACCGTTTATTTTATACTAATTTGCATTGTTTGTCAAGATTATAACATATTACTACAAAAATAAATATGTTACAAATTGCGCAAAAATTTAATTTGCTACACAAAAGGCTAAATTTTTAATTTACTACACAAAAAATAATTATTATGCTATAATATTTGTAAGGAGAATTTTATGAAAGTTTTAATTAACAAAACAATTTATAAAGATTTCAATTTTTATGAAGAAAACAAGTTAAATGCAAGAAGTTACTTTATTCCTTACGCTACTAAAGAAAAATGCTTAAAAACCGAAGTTATTAAGCAAAGATACAATAGCGAAACCGTTGTTTTATTATCTGGCGAGTGGGGCTTTAAATATTTTGATAACATCAATAATGTTGATGATGTTATTGATACTGAAAGCATTGATTTTGACAAAATTGTTGTGCCTAGTTGCTGGAGTAGGTTAGGGTATGAAC
>JAVVTM010000019.1:0-13415 GCA_036653655.1 Clostridia bacterium
TAATAACAAATTTAGGTTCTGTTTGTTTTTAAAGATTTGCATAACGCATATTTATAGTCTAATAAAATCGCCTTAAAATTATGCTTTTGCCTTGCTGTAAAGCTGCCTTATTGTTATATTTTTTTGCTACTTATTTTTTTTCTTGATGTAAAAATCTACTTTATTATTTTAACTCTTATTGGTTAAATTTCCCTGCTTCATAGCTGTATTACTGTTATATTTTTCTTGCTGTTTATATTTATTTTGCTGTAAAAGCTACTTTTAAAGTTTTGTTATTTGTAGAGTTGCGTTGCAACAAATATTAATTTATTTTAACTTCTATTTTGCTATTGGGTTTGTATCCGTCTAATTCCTTAGCGACACCGACAACAGCATTTTTTAATATATTTTGCACAAAATCAACCATTTCAATACTTTTTCCATCAATAAATAAATTGACTTTTTGTGATAACTTGCAATCTTCTCGCTTGGCATTGCCAGATAAAATATCTGCGCACATCTTTTTGCAACCGCCACAAATGGCGCAACATTTTTCATCAACAAGTGGCAAAACATCAAAAACTTTTTGCTGGATAACATCAACCAATTGTTTGATATTTGTAAGCGCATTAATTACGCAAACACCATTATATGTGGTTACATTTTCACTTATTACACCGCTAATTGCAAAGGCGGAATTGTCAATCAAATTAAGTTCTTCTTCTGTTTTTGCGGTAAAAATTTTGGGTATGCCATCAAAGCTTTTGCCACCCTCAATTAGCACATAATCCGTATTGTACATTTGCAAAATTTTGTTAATTTTCAAACTGCCCTCAAACATAATATCGGTTTCTTTTTGCGATAAAGCCGTAACCGGTTGTGCGCCCGCCAACTTGTGTTTGTAGGTGTTTGTGCCTTCAGTTTCAAGCGTAAATTGCTCAAAATGAATATCTTTAACGCTACCAACAGAATAACCTCTTGCAATTAACTCCTCAATTATTTTAACACTTGTTGTAGTTTTACCCGATTTTGTTAGCCCACAAACGCAAAATACCTTCATAAATTCTCCTTAAATATAGTATAGCACAATAGTTAATATTGTTAAAGACAAAAATAAAATATTTAATAACCACTCGCCAAAATTTAGCTTTTTGCAAGCGATTGACACCCTTTTGTTATACAACCCAAAAGCTCTACTTTCAAGCGACATTGCAACTTGTTTGCTTTTAATAATACAGCCCGAAACAGTGGGAGTTAGCAAGTAAATTAGCGCATAAAATTTTTTAAAACAAGTTATTTTATTTCCTTGCAAACGCAATTTTAGCGCAATTTTTCTGTCTTTAAATTCTTGTCTAAATAGTGGCAAAAATTTTACAGCGATAACTGTCATAAATGCCATTTTGTATGGAATTTTAAAGCCAACAAGCGCATCTGCCATTTCACTCATTGTTGAAGTTGCAACTATACTTGCCGAAAATATTAAAACCAACATTCGGATAAAAAAGTTTACCGCCATATTCAAGCCATAATCTGTTATTTTTAATGCAAAAAAAGTAAAAATTATTTCGCCTTTTTTTGTAAATACGCTTTGCATAATTGACATAAATAATATTGCAATAACAAGCAACCAAATGCTTTTTACGGTTTTAACCCAATTAATTTGGCTAAGCAAACACATTAACACAACAATCGCAAACAACACTGCAAGCCAAATTGGCTTTTGTAAAACAACAGCTAAAGTGGTGCTACACAAAATAAAAATTAGTTTACATTTTGCATTAATCTTCATTTTGCGCCTCCAAATTTACAATTGTATCGGCTAAATTTAACAGATAATTTTCGTGAGAAATAAGCACTACACCTGCGCCATTTTGTTTTAATTGCAAAATTATTTTAGTAAAAAACTCTTTTTGTTCATTGTCCAAATAAGCCGTTGGCTCATCAAAAACATAATATTTATTATCGTTTATTAACGCAAGCGCAATGGCAATTTTCTGTTTTTCGCCCATGCTTAACGTAAGCGGAAACAAGCTTAAATATTGTTGCAAATCAAACTTTTTAACAATTTCATCAACTCTGTTTTTAAAACTTTCTTTATCGGTTTTAATAAATTTTAATGGCAAATAAAACTCATCAAAAACGGTGCTACAAAACAACTGCAAATCTGGATTTTGAAAGACATATCCAATGCTTTTGCTAATTTTATTTTGCGCAACGCCATCAATAATTACTTGCCCTTTAACCTTTAGCAAGCCCAACAAAATTTTTGATAAAGTGGTTTTTCCAGCGCCATTTGCGCCGTTAATTGCGGTTATTGCGCCTTCGCTAATTTGCAAATTATAATTGTTAAATATTAATTTTTTTTTGGTGTAGCCAAAGCTAACATCTTTAAGAATTATACTCAATTATTTCTCCATCTTCTATTAAATATTTTTTTGTATCCTTAAAATATTCTGTATGGTCAACAACGATTATTATTTTGTCATTACAACTTTCACGCAAATAATCTCCCACCAAAATTTTACTTTCTGTATCTAATTTAGAAAATCCTTCATCAATCAAAATCACTTCGGCAGGCATTAAAAACGAGCACGCAAAAGCAACGCGTTGCAACTCTCCACCGCTCAATTTGTTTGGCGATTTATTTAATAAATTGCGCAAATTTATTTTGCAAGCGATGTCATCTATTGCGGTTAAAATTTGTTGTTTTGGATAAAGCAAATTTTCTAATCCAAAAGCCAATTCCTCTTTTACCGAGCCTAAAAAATAAAACGGTTTGCTAGAAATACAAGTGATTTTTGAAGCTATTTCGTTTGCTGGCAACCCCGCAATTTGCACTCCGTTTAAAACAATTTCGCCCTTAGCGTGGGCGTCAACAATTGAGGGTACAAACCCACAAATTGCTTGCAATAGCGTTGTTTTGCCAGCGCCATTTTTGCCTTGCAAATGGTTGATTATACCCTTGTTAAATGTTACATTTGCGTTTTTTATTAGCATTTTATTTTCAAACGCCAAGTAAAAATTTTTTAATTCTAAACTCATTTTACCTCTATTTCTACCAAAAATTTGCATCTGTTTTGGCTAAACTTGTCTGATGTTTTTATAACTACATATGGCGCTCCATCTTCTTGCTCATCTTGTTTGTAATTGGTTGATGTTTTATTAAACGGCTTGCCGTTAACCAAATAAGCAATATAAACATTTTGTGGCAATTTTACACTTTCCGCCGTGTACACCTTTGCCATGCCATCAACCGCATTAAAATAAATTTGCGATTTTTCGGTAAGCGCAACATTGTAATAGTTTAAAATTTTAATAAGTTCTACACCTGTATAAATCTTTTCGACTGGTTCAATTCCGCTTGGTTTGTACACCGCTTTAAACTCCTCTGTGCCAATCTCTTTTAGCTTTGCAACATCAATTTTGTGTTCTTCGCCATTAAATTTTAGCAAAATTGTAGCAGAATTTAGCAATTCCATTTTGTCATCTTTGCCTTGCAATGTTAGCGCCAAACTAACGCTAAAAACAATAATAAGCGTGATAAATAGCGCAATTACAATAATAAAACTTTTCTTTTTTGTCATTTCAATTCAAAATAAGGAGTAAACATATCTTCAAAACTGCAACTGCCGTGATTGCCTAACTCCTTACCCTCCTCTAAAACAATGTGCGCGCCGTGGTCTGACACGACAAACACTTTGCCGTTGAAACTATTTGTTAGTTGCTTAACATAGCCCCAAATTTCTTTAATTTTTGTTGTTGCTTCTGCCGAATATGGATTGTTTGCGTGGTTGATATCATCAATAGAATGAAAATGCACAAAAACAAAATCTTTGTCCAAATTGGCTTTTGCGTTTTGCAACACATCGCTATCAATGGCGCTTAGGATTGTATCGCATTCCACATTTAGCATACTTACATTACCCTCAATATATGCCACATGCTTTTTGCGGTTAAGGACATATTTAAATATTGTTTCTGCGCTAAAATTTCTATCGCCTCTTTTAACAATTCCGCTTGATTTTGGAGTTTTGCCTGACAGCATTGCGCCCAAGGAAACATTGGAAATACTAGGGAAAACGCTTAGCGTTGGCATACATTTTTCTGTAATTAATTGAACATTATTTGCATTGTCATAGCCCTTTTGCAAATTAATATACTGTTGCAAACTAAAGCCATCAAGTTCTATTATCATAACTTTGCCACTGTCTATATTGTTTTTAACATCATCATAAACACGGCTAACCGTTTTAAATTCGCCCAGACAAATGCCAACTATGTTTTCTGTAACGCTTGCCAATGTGTCTGTGGCTGTTGTATTTTCGATTATTCCATCAATTAAATCAATTTGATTTTTTTCAATATTGTACTGCAAAAACACATTTTCGCCTTGCATTTTTTTTATATCGTTATCAAAAGTATAGCACATAATGTTTTGATATTCATATTGAGAAGGCACAATTTGTCGCAATTTAAAAGGCTCATACTCTTTTAAAAACGCTTTATAGCAATAATTTTCGCCTTTCATTTGCTTTTGGCTTACAACTTCAAACGACATTTTTGCCATATTGCCTTTGGATAAAATAAAATCGTTTTCGTTTAATTTTATATTGCCCTTTTCATTAAAAACGCTACCATTAAATTTGTTAAAATGATTATCCACGACAATAATATTTTTTAAATTTTTAATTTTGACAGTAATAGGGTGGTTTGGCGCTAAAACATTCCATTCTCCATTTTGCAAATAGATATAAACCGTGTTACAACTTGCCAAACTAACAATGCAAGCGGTTTTGTCGCTACCCTCCAAAATTACTTCGGCTAAATCATCATTGTTTTGCGCTTTTTTTATAATTTGTTTTAAGTCTATCGCCTTTTTGCCATCAACTTTTGTGGTGTTAAAACCTTTGTAATTGTTAATTTTTATAGTAGTTTGCACATCGCCTAAAACCGTTAAATTGGCGCTTTTGCACCCCGTTAACACACACAAACACCCGCATGACAAAACAAGTATTAAACAAACTGCCAAAAACTTATTTTTCATTTTTCTCCTTTATATCGCAATTTATTGTAGCTTTATCCAAGCTGTTTTTATCGCTTTTTATATCGCTTTTATTGTCAATTTTACTATTTTCAACATTAATAATATCAATATTTTTTTTAGTAATTTCATCTTCATTAATACTATTTTGTTTGTTTTCTATATTGTTTTCTATATTGTTTTCCGTATTATCTTCACTGCTTTCCTCAAATTTATTAAAAAATTCTTGTTCATCAACTTTTGTTTCTTTTGATAATAGCTTTGTTTTTTTAAGTTGCGCAAACAGCAAATAAGCCAAAACGCCCCCAACTGCGCCCGACAAACAAGCGCTTGACAAGCTTAACATCATTGGTATTGCTGGCAAATGAAAAAACAAAAAGTTTGCTCCCACCGTACCGCACAAATTAGCAAGCATTGTGCTGACAACAAAAGCTAGCATTGAAAACTTTAATTTGCCAAACAAAAGCAATGTAATATCCACCACAAACCCCGGCAAAATGTAAGTTAAAACCGACCAAATGCCATGGCTACCCGGCAACCCCGTTACAAGCATAATTAACATTTGAATTGTAGCGCAAATTGTAGCTGCAAAAGGTTTTTTTGTTATTGCAACTGCAAGCGCAAGCCAAAGCATATAAAAACCTCCAGCAATAGCTCCACCGGGGATACCTATTGCTGAAGTTATGTTTCTTATAAGCGTGCCAATAACAACCTTACTTGCAATGCCTAAGCTTGAAATAAGGCTGATTAACACTAAATCTAAAATTGCAAATTTTGCTTTTTTCATTAATTAAATTTAATTTGAGCAATACTTTTTACCCAATTTCCTGTTGATTGAACCACAGTAATATCACTAATAAAAGCAATCCTAAAAATTTGGGTTGCGCCTTCTTCAATCAAAATATAGGTGTTTGCAATATCCGCTGTAACGCCTGCTTTTTCGTAACCGTCGGCAGAAGTTAGCGTCAAATTTGTTTTGTTTATAACCAAATTTTTTGAGGTTAACACATCTAAAAGTTTTACCGCTTTAAAATTGGTAGTTGTAGTTTCGCCCGTTATACTGCCTTTTTTCTTTTGAATTACGGCTAAATCATATTTTGTTAAAAGGGCAATTTCCTCTTTAGTAAAGCTAGTTTTAGTTGCGCCATCAATAATATTTAAACCATTATTAAATGTAACTTTTGCAACGCCTTTTATTGCTCTTGTTTTTGCTGTATCACTTGGGCAAATTAGCCTTGTAACATATGTAGCGTCAAGCAATGCGTACGCTGTTGCGCCCTCTGCCTTTTCCATTAATGCGACAAACACTTCCTCACCAGAATTGCAAGTTGCAATGCCCTTTGCGCTTTCCGTTGCATCGCTAAATTTTACAGTAGCGTAGGTGTCTTTTGCTCCAATAGCTGTTAATATATCTGCAATAGAAAACCCTTTGTAAGAAGTTTTAACACCTTTGACCGTTTGGCTAAATTCCTTTAGCGCAACATCTTTAAAACTATCTTTGTTAATTGTTTTTGCGCCATTTTTTATTGCTGAAACGCCGTTAATATCAAGCGCATCAACTGTCAAGCTAAACGCTGGAACTTCTGGGTCTTTTGTAGCTGGCGGAGTTGGTGGTGTTGGAGGTGTTGGAGGGACAACAACAGGATTAATTGTGATTGTCGCAACATCTTTTGCCGTTTCGTTAGCGGAAGTAGCTGTTTTATCAAACATAGAAGCGCTTTTTAACGCAACATATTTTTCGCCATCTTTATACAACAAACCAATGTAAAGATTTTCAAATTGTTCCCCTTTGTATGTTACTTCATATTTGTCGGTTGCAACCGCTTTAACACTAGTAACCGCCGTTGTAATTTTTAAAGTTTCAAGCAATTGCTTAAAGCTTATCGCCTTCCATTCTCTTGTTTTTGCAGTGCCTGTGCTGTTTGTTGTGTTGGTTGTAACATCAACAAGCTTTACATCTTTTAATGTGATTTTATCAACTTTGACAGTGTTTGCGCCATCAATAACACTTAAGGTAAAAGTGTCTTCAACTTCAATAATTACCTCTGGTTTGCACGCTACAAACGCCATCATCATCGCTAATATTAAAATAATATTAACTAGTCCTAAAACTATCCTCTTTTTGTTTTTCATAAATTACTCCTTTATCTTAATTGAATTTATTTTTGAATATACCTTTTCGCCCACCTTTAAAGTGTAAACTTTTTGGGTGCGTTGCAATGTGCATTTTGTCAAATCTTCCGCTGTAATTTCCATATTACCTTGCTCACAAACTACAATATATGTGGTTGCGTTTTGTATTTCTGTTAAATCTAAAACTTGTTTGAAAGCAATTTCATTTGCGGTTTCGCCAAACTTTAAAAACGCAGTTTGTAGCGATAAAAACGCTTTATCCTCAATACTCACGCTAAGTAGGTTTTTAACTTTCATACCCTTTAAATCGGCGTTTGGCGGATACTGTTTATCTAGAGTTGGCACGCCTTCTTCATAATAAAAAAACGCATTTTTGAAGTAATCGTAACCTCTAAAACCGGTGTACTCTTTTGTAAAATATTGTTCATCTTTAAGCTCTTTATCCCAAGCGTAAAACTTTAAATAACTATCTTTAGTAAAAGTAATTTTGCGCTGTTCTTCCATTTTAAAAAGGCTCACGCCCGATTGCGTTACGCCTGCTTTGTCAACAAAACTGCCCTTAATATTTTGCTCGTTAAAAAGGCTTTCCAAAATTAAAACTTCTTTAGGTTGTGGCACAACAATTTTACTTGCGGTAAAATCAATGCTTTTAACTTTTTTTACCCAAGTGTTCATTTCTTGATTGTGCAACACAAGGCGGATAGAACCACTGCTTTCCTCTGGGTTTAACGCAACGCCATCATATTCGTACGCTAAAATAATTTTACTGCCACCCACGCTTTCATCATAGCTATCTTTTGCCAAAAGAACCTCGTAGCTATCAATGGATTTAACATTTATTGCGCTAAAATCTGCGCTTTTAAAGCCGTATTCCTTTAAAATATCATCCAAATAGACGCCCTTTAGCGTGTGAGGAATTAGCTTGCCATCTAAATCGGTTTTGTCGCTTGCAAACGCAGGCTTGTCCGCTTTAAATTCTACGCTGATAAATTGTTTAATTTTGCCTTTTGTAATTACTATTGGTTGCTCGCCAATGCCTGCCAATGTGATGGCATAATCATCATCATTTTCAACAGTTGTCGTATTTTTGCACGCAACAAACGCAAATAACATTGTCAAAATCAACATCATTGCAATAAGTATTTTGTTTGTCAAAACAAGTGTCTTTTTCATTTTTCCTCCAAAAAAAAGTATTCCTCGCAAAAAGGAATACTCATAAAGCTAATTATGCGCAAAAACTTCCCTTTTCACAATGGAAGGCAAAAGCATTTCTACTTTTACCCTATCGGTTAGTTTGCCGTGCACTAATGTTTAGGCAAAAAAACTCGGGTTTTATTTAATTTATTTTTTTTATTTTTTATTTTTTTATCGATTATTTTGTTATTTTTTTACTGTTTTATTTTGTTATTTTGTAGCAATTTTTATATTGTTTTTATACTTTTGTTTTCTATTTTTTAAAACTTAGCTACTGTTTTTTACAATCCTAAAATGTTGTTAACATTCATTTTTTAATTCTAAAGTGTTGCTAATATTTTGATGTTTTTACATTTAGCTAATGTTTCATTTTTACAATCCTAAAGTGTAGCTTATTGCATTTTATATTTTGTATTTTGCGTATTCATCTGTAACAGTATCAACTATTAGCATTTCATTTTTGAGCGCCAAATAAGGTTTATTAAGCAATTTTACCACTTGATTAACTTGCATTGCGCCCACCAACATTGTTGCGTATGCGCTTGTTTCTAGCGGTGTTTTTTGCTCGCTTTTAGCGTATAGACTGTGCAATATTTTTTCCTCATTTGGATAAGATATTGCAATTTGCCCTTCGTAACCATTTATTGCGCCGTGCACTAAAATAATATTGTTTTGATGACAATAATCTTCAATCAAAAGCCTTGTTCTAATATTATCGGTGCAATCTACAACAATTTGCGCGCACGCTAGCAAGCTTATGTTGTCGCTAGTGATGTTTTGCTCAAAAACTTCAATATTTTGCCCCAAACTTTTGCACCTTTCCTTGGCTACCAACACTTTTGACTTGTGTAAAGTTTTGTTTGTGCAATAAAGCTGTCGGTTAAAGTTGCTTGCGTTAAACACATCGGCATCGGCAATTTTAAAATCTATCTTTTCTCTTGCTAACCCCTCTGCAACCCAACCGCCAAGACCGCCACAACCTACTAAAAAAACCATATTAGCCTCCTGATGCTGGCGACATAAACATTACAACATCGCCATCTTTAAGCGTGCTACGGTACATTTTTAATTTTTTTATTGGCACTTCGTTAATATACACTAAAAACTTTTTTAAATCTGCTTCTTTATATTTTTCTTGCGTTTTTGCCATAACGGCTATTAGTTCTTTAATGGTTTTGGCTTCAACCTCAAAAGGTGTTTTGCCAACTTCCAAGCGCCCTACGCCAAAAAATTTAACTTTAATCATAACTCACCCAATTTTAACCTTTTAACTAAGGATTTTTTTGGCATTGCATCTTGTGTCCAACAGCGCACTTTGTAATATTTCTTTTTCAATTTAGCTAAAGGCACAACGCTTTTTGGGTCGTTACTGTCTTTAAGCTCCGCCGTTAAACGCTTTGGCAATGTGTCATCGCTTGCGGTCATACCCAACTTGATGTTAAGCAACCTTTCTAGGCAATAACCTCTTTCGCCAACTTGCAACAACTTGCCCATATTCATTTTAATGCCTGTTGCCGCTTGAATTGCAAGTGGATGAGGCAACATATGTGGCAAATTTATTGATAATATTTTAGGAAAACGCAACCCAATATGAACGATAGGCCCAGTAAACGGCAACGCAAGATTAGCAATTTTTGTAATTGCGCTGTTAGGTTTTGCCATTAATGGCTTAGGGAAAAATGCGTATGTAGTAAACAAGCAACTGCCACCGGCAGAAACCGCTTCCATTAGGTTTTGAAACATAATTGTAAGAGTTGCCTTAGAGTGTGTTGTGCGAGGATTAATATCAAGCCCAAGCCCTTCTAATACAACCAAATAACCGCCATTTAAATGGCAACCACCACGGTTAGAAACAGCGTAACCAAGCCCTTGCCCAACGGCAGAACGAGGTTCGTAAGCGGCAAGTTCCATACCTTTTGCATTCATTGCAAAATCTTCTCCGCCAAACTTTTGCGCAACCCGTTTGCTACCCTCCGCAAGAATATCGCCAATACCTTTTCGGTGCGCAATATCTTCAATAACCTGTGTAATATTGTCTGTTTTACCAAAATGCAAGCCACTATCCCACATGCCCTTTTCTTGCAATTCCATTGCAAAAGAAAGTGTGTTTGCGCACGAAATAGTATCCATACCCAACTCATCTAAAAGATGATTCCATTCCAAAATAAGCTCCAAATTGTCGTTAAGAATGTTTGCGCCAAGCAAGCCTAAAGTTTCTACCTCAGGGCCTTTGTAGGTTTCGCCCTTAACTTTAACCATTCGCCCGCATTGGATTGGACAAGTTAAACAACCTTTGTTTTTAACTAAAAATTCCTCCGCCATAGCCTCGCCCGATATTTTTTCAAACCCGTCAAAACTGCCATACTTGTAGTTTTTTGTGGCAAGAAGCCCACGCACTTGCATTGGAGCAACCAACCCTGCCGTGCCCAACTTTGGCATTTGCACGCCCGTTAGCGGATGACTGGTTAGCCTTTCTACCCACATTTTATTAACTGCTTTTAATTTTTCTTTGTTAAATGGTTCTGGATTAATCGAACCCGTAGCAACCACGCCTTTTAAGTTTTTACTGCCAAAAACAGCGCCCACGCCACCTCTGCCGTTTGCTCGTTCCTCGCTGATAACACAAGCGTATTTAACCAAATTTTCGCCCGCTGGCCCAATAACAATTTTACCACTTCTGCCACCAATTTTTGCTTGCGTTGCGCCCGTTGTAAGCCCCCACAATTCGGTTGCGTCCAAAAACTCAATTTTGTCGGCGGTAATAGAAATATACACCTTTGTTGCGCTTTTGCCTTTGATTATCATAGCATCGTAGCCCGAACGCTTTAAGTGCATGCCAAAATTGCCTCCACTATTTGAAGACGTGCAAAAGCCAGTTAATGGCGATATTGTTGAAATGTTAAACCGTGAAGAACTTGGCGAACCATTTGCCGTTAATGGACAAGTGGTAACAACAATAATGTTTTCCTCTGCTAAAGGCTCTATTTTGTGCGTGATGTTTTGATAAAGAATTTTGGCGGCTAAAATTTTGCCACCCAAATAAAGTTCCTTATCCTCATCTGAAAGCGGAAAAACCTCTGTGGTTTGCGTTGTTAAATTAACGCAAAGGATTTTGCCCGCATAACCCTTGTACTCAATTTTTTTCATAATACCCCTCATATCTAAGTATATTATACTACACACGCATTCAATGTGCAATATTAAAAATAGTTTATTTTTTAACTAAGTCTGTGAGTGATATTGATAAATATAACTGTTTTGATAAAATGCGTTGATAAGTATAACTGTTTAATAAAATGTGTTGCAATTAGTTGCCACACAATCTGCAAATATAATCAAGTTTTAATAAAAAATTTCGATATTATGCGCTTCTTTTATGTTTGTTATTACAACTTTTTTGCCCTCTAAAACAATGCCGTCAACAATAATCATTTTAACATTTTCTAAAGCGAAATCCATATTAAATGTTTGGTTGTAAACGATGCTTTTGCTCTCAAACAAAACGCCATTTTTATTAATGACAACTTCAAATGTTAGCGGTTTAATATTTTGCGCTTCTACCACCACATTTTGAGTTAAAGACAAACTTATTCGCTCTTTAAATGGTACTACTTTGTCGTTAATCTTAATAGTCGCTCCAGTATAATCTATGCCCTCGGTTACCGCAAAATTTAGCGTTACGCTGTCATTGTAATTGCCTTGCGTTTTGCTTGTGGTAATTGCGCAATAATCGTTGTGAATAACCCTTACATTATAAACGGAAAGCGTGGGCGCTGACACTTTTATATCAATATTACTTTCAATATTTTTTATTGTATAAACATTATTTTCTGGCGTTAAACTTTGCCCGTTTGCGCTAACAATAAAATTGCTGTTGTAGCCAACGCTTGCGCTTGCGTTAAAAGATAAGCTATTGCCCACCTCAACTTTTTGTGTTTTTGCGCTAATATTAACGCCAACTACTGAAGGAAAAGTTACCGTATATTCTTTTTTAAAATCAACCGCAAGTGAGTTTTTAAAAAACTTGCTATCTGCTTTTGCTTGCACTTTAACTCGCTTAAAATCTTCTACAATCTTGTAAAAATTTTGTGTAACTTTTATCTCTTTGCCATCAATATTTAACAAATAGTATTCGGCAAAATCCACGCTATCCCAACCTAATGTGTTGTTGCTATAATGCAAATTTGTCGGTGCATATAATGTGGTTACATCAACTACACTGTAATTATAATTAAATTTACTACCGCCGTATTCAAAACTTTTTGTGTAATCGCCAAGCTTGCTAGAATCAAAATCTACAAGCTCGCTAGCATCAACTTCTTGTTTGGTTTTGTCCTTGTAAAAAACATTTAAGATAAGCTTGCCCGTTAGCTTTTCATCTTTAAGATATTTTACGCCAGCGTTACAAACAAACTCTATTTTTGCAATTTCTTTTTGCTTAACTTCATACTTTATTTTTAAAATTTTGTCATCAATTTTTAAAATTAAAGTTTGTTCGCCAAGTTCATCGGTTTTAAAACCTTGCAAACATAGCGCCGTTTTAAAGCCAACAGTTTTGCTGTTTCCATTTTTGTAATGCACATTTATTAACAGCTTTTCTTGCTCAATTTTTTGCAAATAATAAATGTTGTTAATATCAAATTTTTCAAATTCTATCCTATCAATTTCTTGTGCTTCATCCACTTTTAGGCACCCCACAAGCAATAAAGAAAGCATTAATAGTGTTATTAACAAAATGCCTTTAAGCCTCATTAAACTCATCCTTTGTATGTAAAAATTTTTGTAGTTTTTTGCGTTTTATCCTAAATTTTTGTAAGTTTTTTACTGTTTTTTTGTTCTATTCTAAATTGTTTTTGCGCTTTTATCTTTAATTTTATACTGGTTTTTGTGCGCTTTTATCTTTGATTTTGTAAGTTATTTTTTTATTAATCTGATGTTATCGCCCGTTAAATCTATTAAAAGAGAAGTGTCTTTTTGTGTTAATCTTGACACTGTCCTTTCGCCGTAACGAGCAAACAATTCATCACGGTTTAAGTTGCTAGAAATAATTGTTACCTTTTGTTTAGAC
>JAVVTM010000020.1:0-4790 GCA_036653655.1 Clostridia bacterium
ACTATTTATTTTGTGCTTTCAAACACACCCATATGATATCATATCTCCTTAATAAATACAAAAGGTTACGGCATTTTTTCGCCACAACCTTTGCAGATGTTAAGCGGTTTTGCAAATGATACTTTTTTAGCGCCAATATTTGAAATTATTCAGAATAAAACATAATTTATCACACAAAATCATACGATTTAGTATGACTAAAGCAAAAAATAAATTTGCAATAGCGTTGATAACTTTTTTAATGTTAGCTATTGTAATCAATCCTAGTTACTACATAAAATCTGTTTTGACAAGTTTGGTGCTTTACACAAATAGCGTTTTGCCTGCGCTATTTCCTTTTTTTATTTTAACGGCGATGTTAACCACTTTAACGCAAATTGAGCCTTTTCAAAAACTGCTAAAAAAACCTTTCAAAAAGTTGTACAATCAGCCAAGTATTTCTGCCTATATTTTTATTTTAAGCCTTTTTTGTGGCTATCCTGTTGGCGCAAAACTGGCGCAACAATATTACAATAATCAAGCGCTAACAACAGCCGAAGTAAAAGGGCTTGTCGCTTTTACAAGTGGTTTAAGCCCAATGTTCATCATTGGTACTATTGGCGCTGTGTTGTTGCAAAATGCCATATATGGCTATCTAATTTACTGTTGCAACTTGCTTAGCGCACTATTAAACGGGCTAATTTTTAAGTGCAAAACAACGCCAACAACCGCAACTTTTGCGCTAAATAAAAGCAACCTTGCCCTTGGCGATTGCCTTTACAATTCAATAATTTCGCTTTTAATGGTTGGCGGATTTATTGTTTTTTTTAATTTGTTTATAGATTTTATTTTAAGTACAAAATTTTTAGATTTAATGTGTTTAATTTTAAATAAAATATTTCCGTTTAAGTTGCAAAAAAATCTAATTTTTGGCAGTGTTATTGGCTTGTTAGAAATTACAAAAGGTTCGCTTTTTCTTTCTACTATTAATGTCGCTAGCGTTTTGCCACTAATTTGCGGGCTTGTTGCGTTTAATGGCGTTTGCATTTTATTGCAAAGTATGTGCTTTTTAAAACCTTGTGGCGTAACTTTTGGTTACTACATAAAAACAAGGCTATCGCAAAGTTTAATTAGTTTTGCGATAGCCTCTATATTTTGTTTGTTAGTGTTCTAAATTTGACACCGTGTTTTAACATTTTTTGTTAATATTTTGATTAAAATTTAATATTTTCTTGGTTGTTTTTTGTCGGTATTGTTAACAGATTCTCGCAAACATTCACGCGCATCTCTCACAACACTCATAATTTCTTTAACATTATTTTCAGTTGTTTTTAGCATTTCATCAAGCCTATTTTGCATTTCTTTTTCGTACATTGCGTTGCACTGTTTTGCCTTACCAATTATATCTTGCGCTTCCATATCCGCTTGTTTTAAAACAGAAGATTGGTCAATTAAATAGTTAGCCTTTTTTTGAGCTTCCTCAATAATCAAATTTGCGCGCTGTTTAGCTTCGCTAATAATTTTATCTTTATCCTGAATAACATATTGAGATTCTTTAATAGCTGTTGGTAATGCAAGCTGTATTGCGCTCAAAAGTTCTGCGCACTTCATTTCATCAACGATAATTTTGTTAGAAAACATTGTTTTTTTACCGTTTTTAATTTCATCCTCAAGTTTTGCCACAAGGATATTTAAATTTTCCATACTTCCTCCGTGTTATTCTGCAATTTTTATTTTGCGATATTATGCTGTTGTGCTACTTCATTTTGCAACGATAAAGCTGTTTGTGTTGCTCTATTTTGCACTTTTTATTTTGCAATTTTATTCACTTTTTTTGCGATATTACGCTGTTCTGTTATTCAATTTTGCACTTTTTATTTTGCACTTTTATTCACTTTTTTTGCGATATTATGCTGTTATATCACTTTATTTTGCACTTTTTATTTTTCAATATTTTACAGGTTAAGGCTGTTTACTCAACAATTTTTTTAAATTCTTCCGAATCTAAAATCTCTTTTGGCAAATCATTGCTAAATTTGTTGTTAATAATTTGCTCACGCACACGAGTAGACGAAACTTCTTTAAACCTTTTTGCGTAAACAAAAATTGTATCAACATCGCCTCTTGTCTTGTTAAATTGCGCCATTTCCATTTCGTAGTTGTAATCACGCTGATTGCGGACGCCTCTAACAATGGTTTTTATGTTGTTTTGTTTGCAATAATCGGCGGTGTAACCCTTATAAAAAGCAACTTCAACGCCAATATCTTTTGTGCATAATTGTATAAATTTTAAACGCTGTTCAACCGAAAAAAAGCACTCTTTTTGTTCGTTAACAAGCATCAAAACAACCACTGTATCAAAAAGTTTTTTAGCCTCGCAAATCACTTCGATGTGCCCAACTGTAATTGGGTCAAAACTGCCAGTTACCGCGCATTTCATTTGCAATACCTCACAAAACTAACTGATGCTTTTCCGTATTTTTTAACTTTAAAAAGTTCACAACCATCAATAATTTCCACCTTTGCATTTGTAGAATGTTCATAACACACAAATCCATCTTCATTAAGCATAGCATTTTTTTTCATAAAAGTCAAAATTTGTGGCAAAACCAACATATCATATGGCGCATCAATAAAAACAATATCAAACTTTTTGTGCTTTAAAAAATCTAACGCATCATAATAATCTCTTACAACAATCAGAGGTTTTTCCTCTAGAAAGGCGCAGTTTTTTTCAATAATTTGTGCGCTAACTTTGCTTTTGTCAACAAAAATAGCGCTTTTTGCCCCTCTACTTAACGCCTCAATGCCCATTGCGCCCGTACCTGCAAACAAATCTAGGCAGTCCGTTTCATAAATGTATGGCGCAAGCACATTAAATATTGCTTCACGCGCCATATTACTTGTTGGGCGCACCGCTTCGCTTGTTGGTGGAGAAACTAATTTTCTTCCTTTGTACTTTCCTGCTACTATGTTCATAAATTAACCTCATTTGTTAAATTTTTTTGTTTGTAATTGTTTTATCATTTTAATATCGTGTTGTTCCCTCTATATTTGTAAAATTACTGTTTGTCTGTAATTATTTTATCGTTCTATATAGTGTTGTTCCTTCAATATTTGTTAAAATTACTGTTTATCTGTAATTATTTTATCCATTTTAATATCGTGTTGAGAGGTTTCAATTTCATCAAAAACTTGTTCGGCAAACGCAATGCCAAGCTTAAAACAAGTTTTATTTGCCAAAAATTTATCGTAATAACCCTTGCCTCTGCCAACTCTGTTTTTGTTTTTATCGCACGCAACCATTGGTATTATTGCCAAATCACAATCGCAAAAAATTTCCCTTGAAACGCAAATTGGTTCTTCAATACCCCAAGCATTTTTTGTAAAAATTGTTTGCTTTAAAATGCGCACAGCTTGCATATTATCGCCAAAAACTCTTGGCAAATACAAAATTTTGTTTTGTTGCAAGCACAACTCATACAACATTTTTGTTTGCACTTCGTTTGCAAAAGAATTGTACAAAAACACACTTTGCGCATTTTTAAATTCCTCGCAATTTGCCACCTTTTGACAAATAATTTCCGATTTTATTTGGCGTTGTTGCGCAGTTAATAGTTTGCAATTTAAGCTTGCTTGCGCCCTTGCTTCTTCCTTTTTCATAAAACTCCAATGTAGTAATTGTTGTATCTGCCTTTAAAGCCTGTTATAAGTTCGTAACTTATTGTATTGCAATGATGAGCCAAACTCTCCAATGGCAAAATACTATCTGTAATAATAACGCTATCCCCAATATATGTGGGTGTATTTGTAACATCAACCATAAAAGTATCCATACAAATTTCGCCACAAATTTTGCACGGTTTGCCATTAATGCACACTGCAAAATTTTTTAATCGCTTGTCAATGCCGTCAGCGTAACCGCCAAACACTGTTGCAATTTTTTTGGGTTCGGCGCAAATGTAACTAGCGTTATAGCCAATGCTTTCGCCTTTTGCCACATCAAAAACCGATGTTACAAAAGATGCGATAGTAAGCGATTGTTTGCCTGCACACACGCCATACGCCTCTTTTCCTACCCTAATTGCATCAAATCCGTTATAGTTAAAATTTAAAGCGCCACTTGCCTCAATATGAAAATCAACATTTGCAAAAAGTTTTTTTGCGCAATTTTTAAATGGTAAAAACGCATTTATTTGCAAATTGCAAACATCTTGATTTTCCGTAAAAAAGTGTGAGTAAACCGCAACAAGTTTAACGCATTTGCAAGCCCTTGCAATTGCCAACATTTTTTTAAACTCATCAAGGTTTTTTACGCCAAACCTATTCATTCCAGTGTTAACTTTAATGTGAATATTTGCATTTTGGTTTAATGTTTGCGCGCAACAAATTAGTTTGCGCAACTGCTCAACACTTGTTATTGTAATGTCAATATTGTTAAAAATCAAATCAAAATAATTTTCGCACGGTTGCAACATTAAAATTGGTTTTGTGGTGTTTTGGCGTGTTTGTAACGCCTCATCAATGGTTGCAACGGCAAAAGCGTCAACATAATTTTGCAAGTTTTGCACAACAACGGACAAGCCCAGACCATAAGCGTTTGCTTTAACAACCAAAAACATTTTTTTGAGTGTTTGCAAGCGTATTTCCGCAATATTTTGCTTAATTTGATTTAAGCTTATAATAGCCGTTAAGTTGATGTTGCACCTCTATTTGTTTCAATTTTTGCAATATATTAAGTTTTACTTGTTATTTTTTGTTTCAATTTTGCAGTTATTAGCTTTAACTTGTTGTTAGTTTAACTGTTGCAA
>JAVVTM010000020.1:4800-13194 GCA_036653655.1 Clostridia bacterium
TAATGAATTTATGTGGTTTTCTTCAATAATACTTAATGTTTTTTTAATATCTGTAACCTTAAACAAAATAATTGCCTTTTTATCTTTTTTGGCGTAAGAATAAAGATATTCTATACTAACTCCGCCCTCATTTAAAAGAGTTAAAACATGCGCTAAACCACCCGGTTTATCTTCAACTTCTATACCCACTAAATCGGTTGAAGAAACTGTAAAACCTGCATTTTTTAGGCACTCCATAGCTTTTTTGTTATCGCTAGTAATTGCCCGTAAAATGCCAAATTCTTTAGTATCAGCAATGTTCATTGACACTAAATCAATTTTATTTTCAGCCAAGATTTTTGTTAAATCATCAATTCTACCTTTCCTGTTTTCCAAAAAAACAGCAATTTGATTAATAAGCATTTTATATCCTCCTTAATATTGTATAACTTTTGTTATTTATATTATAACCTAATATTGTCTTTTATCTATTATTATTTTTGCTTTGCCTTCGCTTCGTGAAATGGTGTTTGGCGAAACAAGAGTAATATCGCACGAAATGCCAAGCATAGATTCCATATTTTGCGTAATTTTGCGTTCCAATTGTTGTATAGCTTTAACTTCATCGCTAAAAAAGTTTTCGCTCATTTCCACTTGAATTTCAAATGTATCGGTGTTGTTAACTCTATCCACAATAATTTGATAATGCGGAGCAATGCTACTGCCAACATTCATTAGCACATTTTCAATTTGAGAAGGGAAAACATTTACGCCTCTAATAATAAGCATATCATCGCTTCTGCCTTTAATGCGTTCCATTTTGACAAAAGTCCTGCCACATTTACAAGCTTCTTTTCGTAAGCAAGTGATATCTCGTGTCCTATATCTAATAAGTGGTATACCCTCTTTTGTAAGCGTTGTAATAACAAGCTCGCCATATTCGCCATAAGGTACGGGTTGTAGTGTTTTTGTATCTAAAATTTCTGCGTAAAAGTGATCCTCGTTAATGTGCAAACCGTCTTGCAACTCACATTCCATTGCAACGCCCGGCCCCATAATTTCGCTTAGGCCATAGATATCATACGCTTTTAAATGCAAACGCTTTTCAATTTCTTTGCGCATTTCTTCGCTCCAAGGTTCTGCGCCCAAAACTGCTCGTTTTAGTTTCAAATCCTCAAGTTTAACTTCTTCGCCCAACTTTTCGCTTAAATAAATGCAGTATGACGGCGTACAACAAATTGTATCCGCCTCAAAATCTTTTAACAACATAAGTTGTCTTGCGGTGTTGCCCGAAGAACATGGCACAGCCATAGCGCCCAACTCCTCAATGCCATAATGCATGCCAAGCCCGCCAGTAAACAAGCCGTAACCGTAACTATTGTGCACAACACTGTTTTCATCAGCGCCCACCATAGCCAAACATCTTGCATCAAGTTTTGCCCAATTTTTAATGTCGTTTTTGGTGTAACCAACGGTAGTCAATTTGCCGGTTGTGCCAGAAGAAGCGTGCACACGCACAATATCTTTTTTGGCTGCGGTAAACATGCCAAACGGATAATTATCACGCAAATCTTGTTTTGTGGTAAAAGGCAATTTTGTAATGTCTTGCACGCCTTTAATATCCGCAGGCGTAACGCCAGCATCATCCATTTTTTTTGCATAGACAGCGCAATGTTGATAAACATTGTTAACTAATTTTACTAATAATTCGCTTTGGTAATTTGTCAATTCTTCCCTTGACATACACTCCAAATGCTTATCTAATATCATAAAAGTACTACTCCTTAATTTTAAAGTTCATATCCCTTTTTTAGGGCAATCAAGTTAATTGCCAACAACTTTGGTTTAACTGTGCTAGACACCGCCTTTTCAATTTCTTCATAAGTAAAGCCTAGGTTTTTTGCCATAGCGCCAATCATAATTGTGTTGACTGTGCGGGTGTTGCCCACCTCTTTTGCAATATCCAACGCATTAATTACAATAATTTTTTTGCCTTCTGCCTTAATGTTTTCAATGATGTTTTGTGGATATTCTCTTGCGCCAATAATAACGGGCATTGGGTAGATTTCTTGATTATTAACAACAATAACGCCATCTTTTTTAAGATAATGCCTCCACCTTGCCGCCTCCAACTTTTCAAAAGCTAAAATAATATCTGCGTTACCCTCATCAATAATTGGAGAATAAACTTTGTCCTTCATAACAACGTGCGTAACCACGCTACCGCCACGTTGAGCCATACCGTGCACTTCGGACAACTTGCAATCGTAACCTTTTTGCTCTGCCAATGCGCCCAAAACCCTTGATGCCAACAATGTGCCCTGACCGCCAACGCCAACAATTAAAATTTTATAGTCTTTCATAACTCAAGCCTCCTTGCTAATAGCGTCAAATTTGCACATTTGTGTGCATAGTGCGCAACCTGTGCATAGTTCGTTATTAATTACAATTTTGCCATCGCTATTTTGAATAGCTGGGCAACCAATTTTCATACATGCCTTGCAGTATTTGCATTTATCTTGATTGATAATATATTTGTCGGTAGCGCCTTTATTCAAAAGCACGCAAGGGCGTTTTGCAATGATAACACTCACTTCATCACGCGCAACTTCCTCTTTAACCGCCTTTTCGATTGCTTGCAAATCGTATGCATCAACCACTTGAATATGCTCAACGCCACAAGCCTTTGCAACATCAACCAAATTTAATTGATGAGTTTGTTCATCACGAATAGTCTTGCCATTTGCTGGGTTGTTTTGATGCCCTGTCATACCTGTTGTAGAGTTATCCAAAATCATAACAGTGCTATTGCCTTTGTTATAAACAGCGTCAACCAAACCAGTAATGCCTGAGTGGACAAAAGTTGAATCGCCAATAACGCTAACCAATTTGCCACCAATCTCCGTGCCCAAAGCCTTGCGCATACCGTGTTCCATACCAATGCTTGCGCCCATACACAAAACCAAATCAACCGCAGAAAGTGGTGGTTGCGCACCCAATGTGTAACAGCCAATATCTGCCGAAACCCTAAGTTTTAACTTGCTTAAAACAAAAAATACGCCTCTATGAGGGCAACCTGCGCACATAACTGGTGGGCGCACTGGCAAGCTTGTATCCGCAACTGGGATTGGAGCGCCAAAAAATTTGTTTTTAATAATATTTGCAGATATTTCGCCTTGAATAGAAAACATTTCTTTGCCAACACATTCAATGCCTAAAGCCTTTATATGTGTTTCAAAAATTGGTTCAAGCTCCTCAATAACATAAAGTTTTTTTACTTTTGAGGCAAATTCTTTAATCAAATTGTCGGGCATTGGGTTAACCATGCCAAGCTTTAAAACGCTTGCGTTTGGCAAAATTTCCTTAACATATTGATAAACAACGCCAGCGCAAACCACGCCAATATCGGTGTTGTTGTATTCTGCTTTGTTAATGGCGATTGTGTTAGCAAACTCTTTAATTTTATTCATTCTTGCTTCAACCACAACGTGCCTTTTTTGTGCGTTAGCAGGCATCATTGCGTACTTTGCAATGTCTTTAACATAAGGTTTAGTTTCTCTTTCTTTTCTTTCGGCAAGCTCAACATAGCTTTGAGAGTGAGATACACGTGTTGTTGTCCGCAAAAATACTGGCGTGTCAAATTGCTCTGAAATGTCAAAAGCCATTTTCATAAAATCTTTAGCTTCTGCGCTGTCGGCAGGCTCTAACATTGGAATAGAGGTAGCCTTTGCGTAATATCTGCTATCTTGCTCATTTTGAGAACTATGCATACCCGGGTCATCAGCGACAACAAGCACAAAACCGCCGTTAACGCCTGTATAGGCAAATGTAAAAATTGGGTCGGCTGCGACATTTAAGCCAACGTGCTTCATGCAAACCATCGAGCGTACACCTGCGATAGATGCGCCAACTGCCACTTCTGTTGCAACTTTTTCGTTTGGCGACCATTCGCAATAAATCTCGTTAAATTTAGCAATTTCTTCTGTTATCTCTGTGCTTGGAGTGCCGGGATAAGCTGTGCTAATTTTAACGCCAGCTTCGTATGCGCCCCTTGCTATTGCCTCATTTCCTAACATAATTTTTTTCATTATATACCTCTTTTAAAACTTTTTTAACTTTGTAATTTGTAATATTGTTATAAACATAAAACATTTGTACTTTTGTGTATTTGTAATATTATTTACACAGAAAACATTTTTGCGTTTGTGTATTTGTAATATTATTTACGCATAGAACATTTTTGCGTTTGTGTGTTTGTAATATTATTTACACATAAAACATTTTTGCGTTTGAACTTTTATGCTAATGTAGTTTGTTTTAATTTTACAACTTTCTTAAATCTGTAACTCTTTTTGCTTTGCCTTCGTATCTCTTTAAAGACAGTGGCTCTACAAGTTTAACTTTTGCATCAATTTGTAAAATGGTTTTTAACTTGTTTTTAATCTTTTCAATTAACGCCTCAAGTTTGCCATAATCATCAAGCAAGCTAGCATCTTTTAGCTCAACCTTAATTTCTAGTTTGTCCATATAGTTTTCACGAGTAACAACAATTTCATAATTGCCACCGCCCAATTCTTCAATATTTAATAGCACGCCCTCAATTTGTGAAGGGAAAACATTAACGCCTCTAATAATAAGCATATCATCTGTGCGCCCTTTAATCCTATCCATTCTTGCGGTTGTTCTGCCACACTTGCAAGGCTCTACAATCAAGCGTGTGATGTCTTTTGTCCTGTAACGCAACATTGGCAAGCCCTCTTTTGTAAGCGTTGTAATAACAAGCTCGCCCCACTCGCCGTCAGCCACTGGTTGTAGCGTATTGCAATCGACAATTTCTGGATAAAAATGGTCCTCGTTGATGTGCATACCGCATTTGTACTCGCACTCGCCTGAAACTCCCGGGCCAATAATTTCGCTTAGTCCATAGTTGTCGGTAGGGAAAACGCCCAATTTATCTTGCAATTCTCGGTGCATTTCGGGTGTTGACGCCTCAGAACCAAACAAGCCAATTCGCAACTTTGTATCTTCCTTTTTTATGCCCAACTTTTCCATAACTTCCGCAATATAAAGCGCATATGAAGGGGTTGCCACAAGCGCCGTAACGCCTAAATCTTTAATCATCATAACTTGGCGTTCAGTGTTGCCCGAAGATATTGGAACAACGGCTGCGCCAACCTTTTCCCACCCTTGGTGCAAGCCTAATGCGCCAGTAAACAAGCCGTAACCAAACGCAATTTGCACAATATCTTGTTTTGTGCCACCTGCCGCGCAAATAATACGAGCTACGCAATCTGACCACATTTCTAAATCGTTTTTGGTGTAAAACACAACTGTTGGCTTGCCACTTGTGCCAGATGATGCGTGTATCCTCACAATATCCTTCATATCCACCGCTTTTAAGCCGTATGGATAGTTATCACGCAGGTCGGTTTTTGTGGTGTATGGAATTTTTGTAATATCTTCTAATGTCTGTATGTCCTCTGGCTTCAAACCAATAGCGTCAAATTTGTCCTTATAAAATTTAACATTATCGTAAGCGTATTTAACAATTTTTTTTAATCTTTCTAGTTGTAACTTTTTCATTTCTTGTTTGTCTATTGTTTCTATTTTATCGTATATCATTTTTCTCTCCCGTTAGCTGTGTTTGTAAAAGTTTATTAAACAGCCCTTATTAATTATTTCTTTTTCATCATCAGTCAAGTTATCCATAGTTAAAATTAAATCAATTACATTTTCGCCTCGGATAATTTTTGCTTCAAATTTATAATTGCCACTAAGCAAGTTTTTTTTGATGTCTTTAACAAATATTATATCGCCAACTTCAAAAGTTTCCTTAGCCAAAAATGGCAACATACCCCAATTAATCAAGTTGCTTCGATATCGTTTTGTTGCATATTCGTTGGCAATATTGCAAACACCGCCAAGCACTCGTTGGCAAGACGCAGCCTGTTCTCTTGCGCTACCATCGCCGGGTTTCACTGCAAAAACGCCACTGCCTATTGAAATGCTTCCGCTAAATTCAATTTTGGCCGTTGCAAGCGCATTTGCAAATTCGTTTGGCATAGCGCCATTTCGGCGGTTGGTTTCTGCCTGCGCAATCTCTTTTGCTCTGCCCACATATTTTGGGTCTTTGCGAGATAGCGCAAACTCTGCAAGCTTCATTGGATTGCTACGATAAGATGATGTTTCGCCAGAAGGTATTAACTCATCTGTTGTTGTTACTGGGTCGGTTATAACGCTTGCTAGCTTTACCAACAAATTGTCTGTCAACTCAATTTGCTCTGGCCAATCGCAAATATTTGGGCCATAAACCAACTCCAATTGTGGTTGAGGATTTTGCCAACCGTTGTAAACTCTATTTTCGTAAATTGCTTTGTTAAATTCAAATTTAGGAATATCATTGCTGTAATCAATATCGGTTGCAGATGTTAAAACACCGCCATTAATTGCCGTTGCAGCAATGCTTCGGCTATCCATTAGCGCAACACTTGCAATTTGGTTGTTGCTTGGCTTGCTACCCTCTCTGCTTTCAAAGTTTCGGGTGGTGTGCCTAATGCTTAAACTGTTGTTGCTTGGCACATCGCCTGCGCCAAAACAAGGGCCACAAAATGCCGTTTTGATATTAACGCCAGCCTCCATTAATTTGTTTAGCGCTCCATTTTTCATCAGTTGCAACGCTGTTGGTTGGCTTGAAGGATAAACACTCATAGTAAAGGTATCATTGCCAACTGAGTGCCCTGCTAAAATGTTTGAAGCCTCATAAATATTGTCATAAGTGCCACCTGCGCAACCTGCAATAATGCCTTGTTGCACGCAAATTTTGCCGTTTTTAATTTTGTCCAACAAATTGAATTTAACTTTTCCGCCCAAAAGCTTGTTGCCTTGCTTTTCAATTTCGTTAAAAATATCGTAAGGATTTTCAATTAGCGTTTTAAGGCTAAACACATTTGAAGGGTGAAATGGCAATGCAATTTGAGGCTCGATTTTGCTTAAATCTACTAATATCGCTCCGTCATAAAACGCCAAATCTTTAGGCTTAATTTGCTTGTAGGCATCTGTCCTGCCATACATTGTAAAGTAATCTTTAACTTTGCTGTCGGTTTCCCAAATTGAAGATAAACAAGTGGTTTCGGTTGTCATAACATCAATGCCGTTCCTAAATTCTATCGGCAAATTTGCAATGCCATCGCCAATAAACTCCAACACTTTGTTTTTAACAAAACCGCTTTTAAATACAGCGCCAATAATTGCTAGCGCCACATCTTGAGGACCTACGCCCTTTGCCACGTTGCCACTTAAGTGCACAGCAATAACTTCGGGATAGTTGATATCGTATGTTTTGCCAAGCAATTGTTTAACAAGCTCTGGCCCACCCTCGCCAATCGCCATTGTGCCCAATGCGCCATATCTAGTGTGCGAATCACTGCCCAAAATCATTTTGCCACAACCAGACATCATCTCTCGCATATAGGTGTGGATAACCGCTTGATGAGGTGGTACAAAAATGCCACCATATTTTTTTGCAGATGACAAGCCAAAAACGTGGTCGTCCTCGTTAATAGTGCCACCAACTGCGCACAAAGAATTGTGGCAATTTGTTAGCACATATGGCAAAGGAAATTGTTTTAATCCACTTGCTTTTGCCGTTTGGATAATGCCAACATAGGTTATATCGTGCGACGCCATAGCGTCAAATTTAATTTTGATTGGTTGGTTTTTAATTGTGCTGCCCGTTGTATTGTGAGATGATAAAATACAATACGCCATAGTACCTTTATACGCATTTGCCAAAACCTCGCCGCTAAAACTATCTGATGTTAGATATCGGTCGTCCACAAAAATGCCGTTTTTAAAATAAGTACCGTTGCTAATTAATTTTATCATTATAACTCTCCTAATTATTTTAATATAAATAATAATACTATAAATGGCGCATAAAGGCAACAGATAACAACATTTTTTGCCTAAATAATTTAAAAATCTCCCACAAAAGCCCAACATTCGCAACATTTTTTTAACATTGTTAACAATTTACTTTAATTTAACTTTATTTTTTACTTTTTTTTGGTATAATATAATTATGAAAAAATTTAACTTTAATTTTAAAAAATATTACTATGTTATCTTTGCAATTTTAATAATTTGCTTGCTTCCCGCTATCGTTTTAAACATTTTAAAATTGTTAAAAGTTGGCACGCTTGTGTCGTATTATCCTGCGCTTGATATTAGCGCATGCATTGTTATGTCGGCAATTATCGTAATTGTATTTTTAATGTTTTTAAACTCAAAATTTGTCGCAAAACCAGATGTTTTGGTTATGCGCAGTGGGTTTTATTACTCCAAATTTGATTACAAAAATATTGTCCTTTTAAAACAAAGCGCCAAAGATAACATCTTGCTTATGTACTTTAAAAA
>JAVVTM010000021.1:0-12884 GCA_036653655.1 Clostridia bacterium
TTAACGCCACTAGCAACACGCACAGCGCAGTGGGCAACGCACAAAACAACATAACTAGCGACATACAAAACACAACGGACAACACGCACAGCACAATGGACAGCACACAAAACAGCATAACTAGCAACACAACGGACAACACGCAAAACAACATAACTAGCAACGCACAAAGAGCAACGGACAGCGCACAAAGCAACATAACAAACAGCGCACAAAGCGCCACAGCCAACATGCAAAACAGTGTGGCATATAATGTAGATTGCCAATTTTCAAATGTTAAAATGGTTGGTACGGACATTAGTAAATTTGCTATTAATGAGGCTTGCAAACAATATAAAAATTTGCCGTTTGCGGTTGCGTCAAGCGCAAAATTGCCCTATAAAAGCGAAAGTATTAGCGCAGTAATTTGTGCTTTTGCGCCACTTTTTAAGGAGGAAGTTGCAAGAGTTTTAACTAAAAACGGAGTTTTAGCCAGAGTTATCCCCGATGAATATCATCTTTTTAACTTAAAAAAACAGCTTTACACTTCGCCATATGCAAATGTTATTGATGAGGAAAAATTAGAGGGTTTTGCAATTTTAGCCACTAAAAAAATTAAGTACAATTTAAATTTGCAAGGGGATAATATTGCAGATTTAATCAAAATGACGCCATATTATTACAACACAAAAAAGGAAGATATACAACGACTATGCAACCAAGCAAATTTAACGGCAAATTTGGAATTTATTTTGAGAGTGTATCAAAAAATATAAATAGTTAAAACAAATTGGAAATGCAAAAAAATTAAAAAGGAGTGCTTTATGGTAGTTTATAAATTATCATCACAAACGGATAAAAATTTTATTGATGAAGTGGTGGGGCTTGATTCTAAAGTGTACAAAAAGGAGTTTCAAGGCACAAAAGACAGCATAACAGAACGCTTTAACAAAAATGAAGAAAGTTATATTTTGGCATATAACGGCAATATTTTGGTGGGGTATGTTTGTTTTTTCCCTATTAGCAAAAGTTTAAGCGAAAAATTGCGCAAGGAAAACAAGTTTCACGATGATGACATAACCTCATCGGATATAGAGCGATATGTTAAAGGCAAAGAGATGCAATTACTGCTTATTTCTGCGGTAGTTGCGCCGGAATTTTCGGGCAATGGCATTGGCAAGGCGTTAATGCAAAAAATGTTTGATTTTTTGGAGGATAAAATTCAAGCTGGGTACATAATTTCTACTATATTTGGCGAGGCAGTAAGTTTGGGAGGCTACAAACTTTTAACTTCTTTTGCGTTTGAAAGGCTAAAAACTATTGAAGAAAAAATTGAATTGTTAATTTATCAATTTGATACGCACAAAGAAACCAATGTTTTTGCTTTTGTGCCTTGCAGTGTAGAAACAAGTTTTTGCGAAAAAAATTACAGCGCAAGCAGCGCATTTATTGAGCAATTGCAAAAAACTTCGCAAGAGGAATTTAGCGCAAATATATCTAATCAACTAAATAGGCTTTATCTTTTTAGCAAGCAAATTGCGGTGCACAAAGATACATCTTTAGAGACAGCATTTTATGTTGATTGCAATTTTTATATGGTGCGATACAAAAATTTGTCCTCAGTTATTTTAGAAATAAAAAATATTGGCAAAGACCCAGCAATGTTGCTTGATGAAATTTCGACAAATACAATAATGATAAGGGGCAAAAATATTAATGAAAATATAGCAAATGGTAGCGACAAAAATGCTAAAACACCAAGTTGTAATGGCGCAAACGATGCGTTTGAGGCAGAGGATATAAATTTGACCCAATACTTAAAACAAATAGGTTTGACACAAAATGGCGAAACTAAAACGCTAATTAGCCTAGTTAAAAAACCAACTCTAAGGTATCTTAGCTATTTGTTGGCGGGGGAAGAATATGTTTTAAGCAGTGTGGAAAATGCAAAGATTATTTCTAAAGAGTTGACAGAATGCGCATCGACAAACATAGCTCAATATGATTTTAGCGAAATATATTGTTCCGAAAAGAACATAGCATATATTATAGATTCTAACAAAATAGGGAAAGAGCAACGAGCGAAATATCAATACTTAATGCTTTATATTATTGAATTGTTGTGCTTGCAAGTTAACGTTATTTCTCAAAGCAACAACAAGATTGTTGAATATTTGGATACCGCAACATATGATTTGAAAGCTATCGAACAAATAAATTTAAATTTTTCGCAGGCAATCAAATTGTGGTCGCTAGAAAAATATAATTATCTGCTTGCAAGAAAGTTGGCGCAAAAAGTTTCGGCAAAGTTTGGCATAGAAAACTTGAAAAAAGAATTTAAAGAAAATCTTGCATTTTACGAAACAATAAGCAATGCAAAAGCGCAAAGAGAAACATCAACATCTTCAGCGACAACAAAAAAATATTTTACCGCTTATTCTGTTCTTTCAGGGTTTTCAACTTTAAGCACTGTGGTTGGCTTGTTTTTTGCGTTAAACAGCGACAATGATAGAGTAAAATCTATTGTAACATTAGTAATTGGTTTTATTTCCATATCGGTGTTTGTGTTGTTGACAGTTTTTTCTAAAAAATACTTAAACAAATCAAAAAAGCAAAATAATACAAAAAAATAAATAAGCAAAATTTAAAAAATACATATACAAAATTTAAAAAATAAATAAGCAAAATTTAAAAAAATACATATACAATAATACAAAAAATAGATATGCAAAATTTTTAAAAATGAATATGCAATAAAGTAAAAATGCTTTAAAAAGCAACAAAACGAATGTGCAGTAAAAGAAAAATATAACATAACAAATATGCATTAAAAAGCAACAAAACAAATATAAAAATAAAATAAAAACAGAGAAGGGGTAGTTATGAAAAAGAAAATAATATGCGTTACTATAATGTTGATATTAGTTTTAACCACAATATTAACAGGGTGTAATAGCGCTAATTTTGAACCAAAAAATGCAGAAAATTTGGCAAAAGGCGCAACATACACCAATGGCAAAAGCGTTAGCGAGAGATTTTCGTTTTCCTCAAAAGGTAGGGGTAGCGTTAACATCAAATTTGATGCTCCAATAACTTTTAACACAATTTTACTTAACGAAACGACACAAACCGTTGTTGCGTTTGAGTTTTGGACAAAGATAAACGGAGAGGACACCCTCATTTATAAGCAAGATGAAATTGGCGGAATGCGCTATTGTTATGTGGATAGAATTACCACAGACAACCTAGTTTTAAAGGTTACATCTGCTGGCAAATGCAAATTGTCAAAGTTTGAAGTGTACAACATTAAGCGTGATATGGGCGATTTTAGAAGGACAACTTATCTTTCTGCGGGGCAGTTTTTGTCGGAAAATTTAGATGGCGAAGGGCTAAAACATGTTAGTGATATTATTTTGTTTGGCACGGCGCATTACACCACAAGCGGAGATATAATTGTTGATGAAAAAACGATAGAAGATAGCATTGCTAGAATTAAACAAATTAGAGAGGGCGCTCCTGTAAATATTTTTGCCACATTTATTATGGCAGGCGGACAAACCGCAGTTGACGGCGTTCAACCTCAAGAATTGGCGTTAAAAAACAACAAAGATAAACTTATTGCAAACATTTGTGGTGTAGTTGAAAAGTTTGCTTTAGATGGCGCATCATTTGATTACGAATACCCTTATACCCTTGCCGAATATGATGTTTATAGCAATTTTTTAATTGCGTTAAAACAAAAACTTGGCAGTAAAAAGCTTTCGGTTGCGATAGCGCCTTGGGGCTTGCATTTTTCGAAAAAAGTTTATGATGTTGTTGATTATTTTGAGGTTATGGCATACGATTTAATAGATAAACGAGGCAACCATTGCGGTTGGCAATTTTCTTTTATTAAATCGTTAAACTATCTAGAAAGTAAAGGCGTGCCAAAGGGCAAAATTGATATGGGCGTTGCATTTTATTCTAGGCCAATTGATTATGGCGAAGATTGGCGTGGATATAGCGGTGAAGTTGATAAATTGGGCGAGTTTGGAAATTATGTTGCGGAAGAATTTTACAGCACAGATTTTAGTGGCAACAAGTTTTTAGTTAAAGGCAGATGGTACAACGGCGTTAATATGATACAAGATAAAACGGCTTTCGCTTTTGACAGCGGTGTTGGCGGAATGATGATGTGGCACTATAATTGCGATGTTAAATACAGCGATGAGCGCTCACTTTTGCGCGCAATGAACGGGATATTTAACTAATATTTTTAGGAGAAATTATGGATTTTTTAAGTGAATTTGTAAGTAGAGTTTTGCCAAAGTGTAAAACAAAAATTAGTTTTATTTTAACGGGTAATGAAGAAAACAGCTATGAAGTTACCTTTAATAATGGTTTAAATATCAAAGCAAATTGCACAATCACGGCGACACACGCATTGTACATATATTTAAAAAAATATTGCCAGGTAAACTTATCGTGGAATGGCAATCGAGCAATTGAGCTTGAGCAACTTGCGCCTTTTAATGAAAGTTTAACAGGTAAAATAGAGCAAAAATATCGTGTTTATATGAACTATTGCACCTTAAATTATACAATGAGTTGGTGGGATTTTAGCAAGTGGGAGCGAGAACTAGATTTTATGGCGCTAAACGGAATTAATATGCCACTTGCTGTTATTGGCACAGAGGCTGTGTGGTACGAAACTCTGCTACAATTTGGTTTTACTCAGCAAGAAGCGTTAAAAACCATTTCTGGCCCAACATTTTGGGCGTGGCAGTTGATGACAAATATTGAGGGATACGAACCGCCAACCGATGTAAAATATGTTTATGACCGCCTAGAATTGGGCAAAAAAATTATTGGCAGAATGTTAGAATTTGGAATGTTTCCAATACAACAAGGGTTTTCGGGGCATGTGCCAATGAGTATGAAAGAAAAATTTTCTAACGCTAAAATATTGCCAAAACTTAAGTGGTGCGACTTTCCTCAAACGGCGCAATTAGACCCGTTAGACCCACTATTTCAAAAGTTTGGCACGGCATATTTGAACAAGCAAAAGGAGTTATTGGGCAGTTATCATTTTTACGCAACCGATCCGTTTCACGAAAGTGCGCCTCCTAATTTTAGCATTTTTTATTTGCGAAAAGTTGGCAAGGCTATTGACAAATTATTTCAAGATTTTGACAAAAATAGCGTTTGGGTTATGCAATCTTGGTCGTTGCGCAAAAATATTGTTAAGGCGGTAGATAAAAACAATCTTCTTATTTTAGATATTAATTCACAAAAATATAAGGTTTGCAAAAACTTTTGGGGCTATCCATTTGTAACGGGTTATTTGCACAATTTTGGTGGCAAAAACGCATTGCAAGGCAGGGTAGAAGCGCACAGTAAAAATTGTTTTACGGCGTTAAAAGCTAAAAAAATTAATGTTGTGGGCAGTGGATTATTTATGGAGGGAACGGAACAAAACCCCTACATATATGATATGTTGTTTGATATGCTAACCAAAAATGGCGATGAGGATATTAAACAATTTACATCAAATTACATTGTTAGGCGCTATGGAAAGACAAGTAAAGCGATAGAGCAAGCTTTTGATATTTTGCTTCAAACTTGCTACAAAACCAACGGGGAAAAAGAAAATGAAGTTGGTTCTATGATAGCTGCACGCCCTCAATATATGCCCGAAAAGGCATCGCCTTGCGACAATTTGCAACCGTTTTACGACAAGCAATTGTTTAAAAAGGCAGTAGTTTTATTTGCAAGCGTTAGCAAAGAATTTAAAAATAGTGATGGCTATCAATTTGATTTAACCGATTTTACACGCCAAGCTATGAGTGATTTGTTTTATTTAAACCAAATAGAATACGCAAAAGCCGCAAAAGAACTAGACTTGCAAAAAGTTAAAAACATTGCAAATGTACAGTTGCAATTGCTTAAGGATTTGGATAATTTGCTTTCGTGCAGAAGTGAAGTTTGCTTGTCAAGGTGGGTTGAAGATGCGCACAATTTGGCTACAAATGAGCAACAAAAAAAATATTATGATAAGTGCGCAAGGCTGTTAATTACTCTTTGGGGCGATACAAATGGCGCATGCGCATTGTATGATTACGCTTGGAAAGAGTGGAGTGGTTTGATTGCAGAATACTATTTGCCACGCTGGCAACGCTTTTATAGCGAAAGCGAAAAGAGTATAATAAACGGCAAATTGCTAAGTGTTCCAACAGAAAAAAAGTATTTTGGCAGAGCGCACATAAGGGCTAACAAATTTTATGATGAGCTAACAACTTTTGAGTTAAATTGGTGCAATACCTATAGCAGTTACGACTATCCAAAAGATAAAGATGTTACGCAAATTGCAAACGAAATGATACAAAAATATTTAGTTTAATAAAAAAGCTTTACAACAATTATTTTAGAATTGCAAATATATAATCAAAAACTTTACATCAATTATTTTAATAGTATTAAACTAAATAGCTACCGCATTTTTACGGTAGCTATTTTAGTTAATAAATTTTAAGAAACATCATATTAATTGTCATTTGTGATTTAATATGCGACTTAATAAAACAACAAAATTGGTTGTAAAAGGCAAGTTTGCCAACAATATAGTTTAAATTATAAAAGGCAGGTTTGCGCTTTTAAAGAGGCAACCATTGTTATTTGTGATTATTTTTGTCGTTTTCCGCTGTTTTATCAATCGCTGTTGTGTTTTTTACAACTTTCTTTTTTGCGGTTACAGTTGATGTGTTGTCAGTTGAGTTAGCTTTATCATTGTTTAAAATGAATTCTGTTGCGCTATTGTTTTTGTCAATTTTAACATTTTTAGCGTTGCTTGCGTCAGTTTTATTTGTGTTGTCGCAAGGGATATCGTTGATGTTTTCCTCCGTTTTTACAGCGGGGCTTTCACAATTATCTGCTAAATTTGCGCACTCTAAATTGGCAATTTTGCCTTCCTTAAATTCTTTTACAAGTTGCGAAAATCCCATATAAACAACCCAAACATAGGCGCAAGTTTTTGGTATCATAAGCATACCGATTAGTGGAATTTTGTCAGCGACTAAAACAACCGGGATATAAAAACCGAAACTCAATGTAATTGCAAGCCACATCCATTTAAATTGTTTGTCGTGAGTTTCACGGGCTTTAATAAAAAACAATACAATAATCAAAATGCCCATAAGCGCAAAAGGAATATTGCGATAAATACCCCAACTTAGTGGCGCATTTTCGCTGGTCCAAGCGTTTTGAGGCATAAAACACAATAAAATCCGCACAAAAGCGAGCATTAAAACACTTACGTCAAGCCAAATTTTACCTTTAATTTTATAGTGCATTTTCCAAATATAAAACAAAATAATATAAAATATTGTCATAGTAATTGATGTAATTAACTTGCCAATGCCAAGTGAAACAACAAAGCTGTCAAGCCCAGAAGTGCAAAGCGCAAGCGCCCTAGGCACAAGGTGGAACGCATCGCCACACCCCAAAAGCACCGACATAATGCCAAAAAGTAGCAGTTCTTTTCTGCCATCAGCCTTTAGCATCATAATAATGCCCAAGGTTACAACGGTTGTTAAATAAACTGCATCAAATAAGGTTTCCATAATTGCTTGCATAGTTTTACCTCCCAAAAAGTTTTTTGTTATTGTATAATATTTTATTTTATATTTTTTAATTTTATATTGTGTGTTTTAATAATATTTTACTATTTAGCGCTACTAAAAATTTTTGTAATAATTTCTTTTAAAATTGCAAAATCATAGTTGTTGTTGTAAATAGAAAAAATAATATTTTCTAATACAAAATTGCAAAAATTAGTTTTGGTAAAATTTTCAGTCCAAATAGAGGCGGGCGCTAATGTGTCGTTTTGTAGCACAAAAATAAAATGTTTTAGCATATGGCGCTTGTATTCTGCCTCAATATTTTTGCCTTTAGCCTTTTCCTCATCGTTCAAAATGCTCATCATTGGCAGTAAATTTTGTCTAAAATAAGTAAATTTGTCAAATACACTGCTGTAAAAATTGCTTATAAAAGTTAAAAAGTCGCAATGCAAATTTTCCGCAATATTAGAGTGAAAATTGTTTTTCCAAAAGTCCTCAACTATGCTAAAAACCAAATCGGATTTAGAACTAAAATAATTGTAAATAGTGCCAACCGAACAGCCAACATAGTTTGCTAAATCCCTAATATTCAAACTTGCAAAGCCTTGCTCATCAATTAACAAATTAGCTTTTTTAATTAAATCGCTTTTTGATGTTACTATTATATTCAAGTTAACCTCCAAAGTGAACTATGTTCAGTTTAACATTTTAATTTTTAGATGTCAACATTTTTTTTACAATTTTGCGCAAACAGATTTTATAAAAGCGCAATACGCAGGGCGTTAGCTGTTAAGATTGCAAATTTATTGCAATTGTTTTTAAAGCGGACAAATAGACTGTTGAAAACAAACAAAAATTATGTTACAATAAACACATTAAAGGCTTATAAATTTTTATAAAAGGAGTACTTGTGGCGTTTTCAATTTTAGAAAAAGATTTAGTAAAGCGAGATGATTGGTTTTTGTATCAACCTTTTACCGCTGAAGAATGGAATAAATATCCTTTTGCAACGGAGCAAGATTTGCAGTGGTTTAGAGATGCAAAATTTGGTTTGTTTTTGCATGTGGGGCTTTCGGCAATGGGCAAGGTTGATTTAAGTTGGCCTCGCTACACTCGTGTTGCGCCCGATGCAGGGCACGGTTGGGTGCCGGACAAAATATATGATGGTTGGGCAAAAAAAATAAAATTTACAAAATTTAATGCAACAGAATGGGCAAAAATAGCAAAAGAAAGCGGTTTTAAATATGTTGTTATTATCACAAAACATATGGAAGGTTTTCATATGTGGGACACTCAATTTTCTGATTATAAAATTACTAATTCGCCATTTGGCAGAGATTATCTTAAAGAAATGGTTGACGCTTTCAGAAAAGAAGGGCTTAAAATTGGCTTATATTTTTCAAAGCGTGAATGTAAGCACCCCGATTATGAGCCGATTGACACAACCAAAGTTGATGTTTTTGCCGACCCTCCACGGTGGAAATTAAAAGAGGGTTGCGTTTTTGAGAGGACAGAAAAACAAAAAAGATACATAAAATATCTTTTCAACGCCACGCAAGAACTTATGACAAATTATGGCGTTATTGATATGTTGTGGTGGGACGCATCGTGGTTTGGTGGCATGTTTACCGCAGATATGTGGGATTCGGAGGAGTTGGAAAAGCACATTCGCAAGCTACAACCTCATATTTTAATTAACAACCGTTCAAGTTTGGTGGGCGATTTTGACACACCAGAATGTAGCGTTGGCGCTTTTCAAAATACTCGCCCGTGGGAATCTTGCATGTGCATTGGCAAGTCTTGGTCGTGGACGGGTGGCAAACCTAAAAAATTTGATTTGCTGCTTTCGCAATTAGTAAATTGTGTTTGTGGCGATGGCAACTATCTTTTAAGCACGGGTTGTATGCCAAATGGCGCATTGGGCAAGCGTGATATTAAAAGAATGAAAGAATTTGGCGCTTGGCTAGCTAAATATGGCGAAAGCGTTTATTGCACTCGTGGGGGAATTTGGCAGGCAAAAGAGGGATTACTCAGCTGTTTTAAGGATAATATTATTTATTTACATATCTTAAAAGAGTATCAAGGCAAGGATATTAAAGTTGATTTAAAAGGCAACAGAATTAAAAGTTACAGTGTTTTAACGGGCGAAAATATAACAATAAAATATGATGAAAGCAAACTTTATATTAACGCTAGTGATGACAAAAATTTTGATATAATAGTTAAGCTGGTTTGTGAAAAACCAATTAATAGCTAAGTAAATATAAAAAGCAATAAGCCATAAATACGCAAAAATCATAAAGTGAATAATCATAAAATGCGACAAAAAATAGACAATCAAAAATTAACAAATAGGCGCTAAAATCATACACAAGCGAAACATAAAAAGCAATTAGAAGTATTAAAATGAGGCAAAAAATGGACAATAAAACGCAAAATAGTGATAATCTTAAACAAGATAATAATATCAAAACGCAAAATTTGAAATATGATATGTACAAAGAATACAACTTTAAAAAAAGCAAAAGGGCTAACGGAATGTTAGTAGAAGTTGAGGGGGAAGGCGAAAAATGCATTATTATTTGCCCCGGTGGCGCTTATTATTTTGTGTCGTCAACAGAAGCTATGCCGATAGCGGAGGAGTTTAAGGCTAGAGGATATAAATGCTACATTTTGTATTATTCAGTAAATTTCAGCCACTTTCCCACTCAGTTTGAGGAACTTGCTTGCGCAATAGATTTTGTAAAGAAAAAGGAACACAAGCCAGTTGGGCTGGTGGGGTTTTCGGCAGGCGGACATTTGGTGGCATCTGTTAGCGTGTTAAATGACAAAATTGACAATTTGTCAAACAAAATTAAAACCTACAAAAAAACAAAAAGTTTTGATTGTTTGCCAAGTTTTGCGGTGCTATGTTACCCTGTAATTAGCTACAAAAAGGAGTTAAGGCATGTTGGGTCATACTATTGTTTGTGTGGAATAAATCGAAAGTTAAAGCAATATTTAAGCCTAGAAAATCAAGTTACAAAAAACACTTGCCCTTGCTTTATTTGGCATACAAAAACAGATACTTGTGTTAATTATCAAAATTCTATTGTGTTTAAAAATGCGTTAGACAAGCAAAATATTATAAATGAACTTGCAATTTTTCCTACGGGCGAGCATGGTTTGGCGCTTGGTAACGACACAGCGCCCGAGGTTAAACAGTGGCCAGAGTTGGCGGATAATTTTATTAAAAAACTAAAATTATAAGTTAAAAAAATAGCAAAAGTACATTTTATGCTACCCTATTTTTGCATTAAGATGTTAAGATGTTTTTACGGGCAAACAAAATTTTGTATGTTTTTATTTTCAATTTTTTTGCGTTCCTATATTTAATTAAATTATTTTGCAAGTATTGTAATAAACTTTTGCAAGTTGCAACAATTTTAATTCTTCTTTTTGCAAGTTCAATTTTGTTAAATTATAAAAACACCATTATATGCACGCCAATTTTTTACTTAAGCAAATTGCAACCTGTCATTTCTGCTGGTTGCGCAATATCCATCATTGCAAGCAATGTTGGCGCTATATCGCACAATTTGCCATTTGCAAGCTTTTTGTTTGCGCAAGTTTTATCAATTAAAACAAGTGGCACAAGATTGGTTGTGTGCGCCGTAAATGGCTCGCCATTTTCATCTGCCATTATATCTGCGTTGCCGTGGTCGGCAGTTATTAATGCTTGTCCGCCAACCGCCTCAATAGTTTCAACCAACATTTTAACACAGTTATCCACTGCCGTTACAGCCTTTTCCGCCGCTTCCAAAATGCCAGTGTGCCCAACCATATCGCAATTGGCAAAATTTAATATCATAACATCAAACTTGCCACTTTTAATTTCTGTAATAGCTCTTTCGCACACTTCATAAGCGCTCATTTCTGGCTTCATATCAAATGTTGCAATCTTAGGGCTATCAATTAAAAACCTTTGTTCATTAGGGTTTGGAGCTTCAACACCGCCATTAAAGAAAAATGTAACGTGCGCATATTTTTGAGTTTCGGCAATTCTAAATTGTTTAACGCCTTGTTTTGACAAGTACTCGCCCAATGTGTTGTTGTTTGCAACTGGCTTGTACGCAACAGTTAATTTGTCGCCAAATGTAACATCGTATTGTGTCATCGAAACAAATGTTGGCGCTAAAAAGCCTTGCTTGCGTTCAAAATTGTTAAAATCGCTGTAAATAAAACTTCGTGTAATCATTCTTGCACGGTCGGGGCGGAAGTTAAAGAAAATGATAGAATCGCCTTTTTTAATGGTAAATGCCTCGCCATTATTAGTGATTAATGTTGGCAAAACAAACTCATCTGTAATGCCGTTTGCATAACTTTCTTCCAACGCTTTTTTTGCACAATCATATTTTAAACCAACTCCGTCAACTAGCGCAGAATAGGCTTTTTCAACTCTTTCCCAAATATTATCCCTGTCCATGGCGTAAAATCTGCCACACAACGATGCTATTTTGCCAAAATGAATACTCTGCATAAAGTTATAAAGCTCCGCCACAAAATTGATTGCAGAAGAAGGCGGAACATCTCTACCATCTAAAAAGCAATGTACATAAACATCTTTTAAGCCTTGTTTTTTTGCAAGCTCAATAAGCGCAAAAATGTGGCTAATATGGCTATGAACGCCACCATTAGACACTAAGCCCATCAAGTGCAATGCTTTATTGTTTTTTTTGCAGTTATCGCAAGCCTTTAAAAAAGCTTCGTTTTCGTAAAAATCGCCATCTTTTATTGATTTTGAAATGCGTGTAAGTTCTTGATAGACAACTTTGCCAGCGCCAATATTTAAATGCCCAACTTCGCTGTTACCCATTTGTCCTTCTGGCAAACCTACCGCAAGACCACTCGCTTCCAAGGTTGAAAACGGGCGTGTTTGCATAAGTTTGAACATAAAAGGCGCAGTTTTTGGGGTAATAGCGTTTGCATTTGTATCTTTGCGCAAACCAAAACCATCAAGAATCAACAATGCTGTAAATCTTTTGTTCATTTTATCCTCTATAAACTTTTGTTTCTTTTTTAGTATTTAACTACCTTAGAAAAATCCTCTGCTTTTAAGCTAGCGCCACCAATCAAACCGCCATCAATTTCTGGCATTGCCATCAATTCTTTAACGTTTTTAGGGTTCATACTGCCACCGTATTGAATACGAACAATATTTTGCGCAATATCATCGCCGTACAATTTTGCAACTGTATCTCTTGCTATTTTGATTGTATCGTTAGCTTCTTGAGAAGTTGCAGTTTTGCCTGTGCCTATTGCCCAAATTGG
>JAVVTM010000022.1:0-12822 GCA_036653655.1 Clostridia bacterium
CAAAACACACAAGGCGTGGCAGAAAGCGCCTATGTTGACGGCGAATTTATAAGCTCAATAAGCGCCTCAAACTTTACCTTTTTAGGTTGGTTTGCAGATATAGAAATGACTATTAGCGTGGCAGAAATTACGCTACAATTGGGCAACGCAACACTTTTTGCTAAGTGGAAATGTGAGGTTACAACATCTAAAAAAGTTTCGCATTATCAACGGATAAACAGCGATAACACGCCAAACGCAACAGGAAATTACATTTTATTTGGCGAATATCCGCAAACAATTAAGGCGGAAAATATTACAATAACAGCCACTCAAAATAGCAAAGGCAATTTTTTAGGCAGTGATAACTGTTATTATGCAAAAGTTGTCGCAACTCCTTTTAAAAAGAGTCAATATGTGTTTAGTAATGGCGTAAATATGGCGGCAAATAGCGCTTACTATTTTAAAATTGAGCCGTTGAAATGGCGGATATTAAGCGAAGCTGAACCCACTGTAATAAATAATACAGATAAAAACGAAAAACACGCCGTGATATTGTGCGAAAGCATTATTTATAGTTGCGCCTATTCTGCAACAAGCAACAATTACGAATACAGCGATATAAAATCGTGGCTAAATTACACCTTTTATGATACGGCGTTTAGCGCAATGCAAAAGGAAATAATTAATATTACAACAGTTGATAACAGCGCAAAAAGCGCAGGAAATGAAACAAACCAATTTTGTTGCCTTGATACTAACGACAAAATATTTTTACTAAGTTATGAAGAATTGAGCAACGCAAACATATTTGGCGCAAATGTTAATAGAAAAAAAGCAACTACCGATTTTGCTCGCAGTAAAGGCATTTGGATAGACATCGCAAAGGGCAATTATGGCGCAGGCGCTTGGTGGATGAGGTCGCCCGATTTTTATTCAAATGTAGACACACGCATAGTAGACCACAGCGGAGATGCAACAAATTATATCGCTCCAGTACCTAACGAAAAAGGCGTTGTGCCCGCATTAACAATAAAGCTGTAAGGCAAGAATATTTTTAAAATCATTATCTTTATTAAGTAGAATAAGCGACAAATTCAAAATTACTCTTTTTTATTTTGTATCATTACTATATTTTAACAAAAAGCGTTAATACAAGATTATAATAAACTTGACATTTAAAAGGGCAGAGTGGTACAATACAATTAAACAAATTTAAGCAAAATTAAAAGATATTTTTTAAGATAAAAGCTTAATAAAGTTAGGCAACAAACACTGGGTAAAACACAAATGAGAGATAAAAAGGAACGGAAAAACAAGCTTATTACAACTTTTGTTATTACAATATTATTTTTTTGCACAACAATTTTTGTTGCGCCAATTAGTAATGTTCAAAGTTTTTTGTGTGATAGCGCAAGTGGGCAATCAAACTTTAACGGCGAGGCAAGAAGGCAAGAAAACAACAGCAAAAGCGGGCAAGCAAGCAATAGCAAAAGTGGGCAAGCAAGCAACAGCAAAAGCGCGCAAGCAAGCAACAGCGAGGAAAGAGGGCAAGAAAGTTTTAGTGGCGCAACCCAAAGCAAAGCGCTTATGACTGCTTTGCCAGAAGATATGTACGAATTTGAGGTAATAAATAACGAGGCTACAATCAAGGGCATTTTGCAAAATTATATTAACGGTTTTTTGGATCAACCCAAAGTTATTGATATTGATATTCCTGCCACTATTGGTGGCTATCCTGTGGTAAAAATTGGCGATAGCGCATTTGACTTAAACACAAAAAGCGCTGTTGGTATGATTTATAATGGCGTTAGTTTTACTTCGCTCAATTTGGCAAACGCTGTAAATTTAAAAGAGCTTGGCGCAAGCGCCTTTAGCTTTTGCAAAGATTTTACAGAAGCAATAATCCCTAATGGCGTTACAAAAATTGGCAATTCCGCTTTTTTTGAGTGCAGTGGGTTAACGGGTTTTCTTACCATTCCGGACAGTGTAAAAAACATTGGAATGGAGTCTTTTGTGGGTTGTATTGGCTTGACAGAAATTTATTTGCCCGAAAACGCAGTGTACGATAAAAACATTTTTGCAAACACAACGGCGCAACTTATTTCGCCCAATCTGGATAAAAGGGATAAATACAGAGCCGATAAAACATTAAATTTGGTTGAATTTAGCGCCAACTTAAACGACTATTTAATTGATATCACATTTGACAATAATGATGGCGTTACTAGCGTTGTCGAAAAGAAAGTTGCAGGCAGACCGTTTAGCATTTGTAAAAATTCAAATGGCGTTTGGAGCACTGGGGCGTTACCGCTTCCCACTATGGAGGGTTGCAGTTTTAATGGTTGGGCAACAACAAAAGATGGCGCAACTTTAATTGCAATAACGGATAATGCGCCTTTAACCAACGCCATTTATTATGCAAATTGGAATTTATCGCAAGAGGAAAAATTAAAGCGAGAGATAGAAACCTATATAAACAATATTACCAAAAATTTAGAGGGCGTTAAAAAAATTGATATTAGAGAAATTTTCAATATCGAAAAAAAGAAAATAAAAGAAACGCCACAAGGGCTTTATTATAACGGAGTGAGCTACAAAGGGTATAAAGAAATTTTGCAGGCGGTAGCGGTTATAGTCAAAAGCAATGCCGTTGAACAAATTAAGGCGCAAGTTAAGGCGCTAATAGTAACAGATAACGAGAGGGCTTGCAGTGGCGAAGCGCTCAAACAAAAGCTAGACCTTGTATCTAAAAATCTTGATGATATTTCTGTTGAAAATTTTGGTGATTTAACAAATTTGTACAATACGGCTTTTAACGAAATAGCCTTTATGAAAATGTTGCAAGGCGAAATTGAAAAAATGACACAAGAGTACAACAAAATGTATTGCGATACAACATACACTCAAGGCTCAATTAACACGCTTTATGCAAATTTTTGCGAAAATTTGGAGTTGTTAAAAAAGGCAAGCGAGCAAAAAGATGTTGAAGCCATAAAGGCAACGTGGCAAGAGCAGTTAACACATTTAGAACTTAAAACCGAAGCAGTGCCAATAGTTGTTGAACCAAAGGTAAACATCATATATATGCTTATCCCAATTGGCATTTTGGTTGCGTTAATATTTGCCTATTTTATGGTGGGAAAGTTGGGGCGAAATGAGAATATGAAATAACAAAAAATGTTTAAATTAAGTTAGTTTACTATTGCATTACATTATCTTCTACTTCAATAAGTAACATAAACATTTTATAACTAAATTATATAATGATAACTTTTTTAAATATTGATAAAAGTTTTCATTTTAAGATTGATGACAGTCATATGAATTTATAAAATTTAAAAATAAATGCCAATTTGCGTAATATATTTTAGCCAAAACACGGAAAAATATTTAGCCAAAACACGGAATATATTGACAAATTGTTAGCATTGTGGCAATAGGAGTAAAGAAAATGGAAGATAACTACTATAAAGAACACATAAAAGAAAACGACATAACCTTAGAAGATGAGCTAAAGTTGCCTAAAGAAGTATCTACAGAGCAAGAAAAGATTGATGATACCGAAAACAACATTGGCGTAACAGTTGTGTCAAATGATGAGGAAGCTCCTACAAAACGGCAAGATGACAAAAACACGCAGTCAGACACTGCAACAAGTGGCGCATCTTCGGGCGTGGGAGGGTCAATTGTGGGCATTGCAAGCGCTGTAATGGCAAGCGTTACAATTATGTTTTTAATTGTTACCATGATAGCAAATATTAGTGTTAATATGATAAAACTTGATGTTTTTGGCACATATATAAAATTTACGGTCAATGTTAAATTAGAACTTAAGCTTGATAAAAACACGGCAATAGATTATGACAATCTTAATACGGGTTTGTTTTTAAGCGTTTTTAGTAGCAAACAAAACTTTTTAGTGCCCTTAAACGCAGGCGATGAGGGGCTGGAAAGTTCTTACGAAATTAAGTCTAAAACGGATAGCTTGCTTAAAGTAGAGTACAATTTTTCGGGCAAGGTTGAGGGATTGAACGAGGGCGTAAGATATAATATTGAGGTTTTTGGCGAGGATAACGGCAGTAAAAAAAGCTACTACAACCAAACCTTTAAAACAATAGAAAAGATAACAAAATTTAACACAGTAAAAACGGAATGTCGTTGTCAAATTGATGGCAATTTTTACTTTCAATTAGATTTTGTAGATGAAAACAATTACTATTCTAATTTTGCTTACTCATTAAAAAAAGCGGGCTCAGAAAATATTGTTGCAAGTGGCAAAATTGATGGCGATTTAACCGCAAAAAAGGCGATTGATGTTTCCAAACTTCCCGGCAAAGATTACGTGCTTGTAATTACTTTTGATTCAAGCGCGCCAAGCGATAGCAAAACCCCAACAAAAATAATTGAAATTAAGGTTACATTTTAGGAGGAAAAATGAATACGAAAAATAAAACTATTATCAAAACATTGCTTTTTTGGGCAATAATGGCGCTTATTACCACAACTTATATTCTTTACATAGTGTTAGATTGGAAAGCGGTAGTGTTTAATTTTAATGAAAAGGTTAACGCAATTATTGAAAGCATATTTATTGTTGCAATAATGATTGCGCTAATGCAACTGCTTAAAATTGTTTCTACTTTTTTTGAATCGAGGATAAAAGAAAACAAAACAATCTTCAAATTGTTAATGAATATTATCAAGTATGTAATAGCGATTATCGCCATTATTATGGTAATTAAAAAGTTTATAAAAGACACAACAGCGCTTGTTACTAGCTTAAGTATGCTAACGTTGGTCATTGGGTTAGGCGCTCAAAGCCTTATTGCCGATGTTGTCGCAGGCATATTTATTGTGTTTGAGGGCGATTATAAAGTTGGCGATGTTGTAGTAATTGATGGTTGGCGTGGCGTTGTTAACGAAATAGGTATCCGCACAACCAAAATTGAAGACACTGGCGGAAACGTTCAAATTATCAACAACAGCAAAATTTCAAAAATTATCAACAATAGTAAAAGCTTGTCAATTGCAATTTGTGATGTTGGTATAGAGTACAGCGAGTCGCTTGAAAGGGTAGAAAATGTTATCAAAAACAATCTTGACGATATTAAAACAAAAATACCGGCTATTGTAGAAGGCCCTTTTTATAAAGGCGTTGATGCCCTTGCCGATTCTTCTGTGGTTATTAAATTTGTTGCAAAATGCAAAGAAGATGATAAGTTTCAAACTCAACGAGATTTGAACCGAGAGATAAAGTTAATGTTTGATAAAAACAATATTGGCATACCATTTCCTCAAGTTACTGTTTCGCAAATTGCGGAATCAACAAGCGCTCAAATTTCAAAAAAAGCCGAGAGGAGCGCAGCAGATTTTGTAAAAGAGCAAAACGGAATGTCCAAATATTTTGAGCCAAACAACGACTAAAAAAAGTAGCGACATTATGGTGTTAAAACAAAATGACACGACAAAATAATATTGCACTGAAACAAAAAATAATAAATGTTTACAAAGAAAGTGAGCGCCTAAGGTAATTTTAAAATCTTACTAAAGTTGCCAAGCGCCAAAGAAAAATATTGATAGCGGTTAGGCTTAAAACAAAAAATCAACGCTGGCTTTTGATTTTGCGGTATTGCAACGGAGATAGCTGATATTGATTTTTAAACTGGCGGATAAAGTTGTTGGTATCGTTGTATCCACACAAAAAGCTAATGTTTTTAATGCTGTTGTTGGTGTGCAAAAGCAAAAACTGCGCATTAAAAAGCCTAGTGTTGATAACATACTGTTTAACGCTGTAACCAGAATAAATTTTAAAAATATGCGATAGATAGCTTGTAGAAATAAAAAACACTTTTGCAATGGAGTTAACATCAATATTGCCTGCATAGTTGCTATCAATAAATTGTCTAATATTTAAAGCGAGTTGGTTAAAATACAGCTCGTTTTTTATTGGGAATTTGCGATAAATGCACACCAATAATTTTGTTATTTCTGCGCTAATAATCAAATTTGAAAGGGGCTCAGCACGCTCAACTTCCTCGCCAATGCACTCAAACATTTGCAAAAAAAGAGTAGCGCTATCCTGTTCTAACGCAAGGGAATGGTTAAAATCGCTGGGGCGCAATTTTAGCATATTTATAATGTTAAAATCCAAAATTTTTTCCAGTTGCAAAGGGTCCAATTCAACAACAAACCTACAATAATCTGCGCTTGCCCCCTGAAGCAAGTGTTTTTCAAAAGCGTTTAAAAGCACTATTGAAGGCGCTTTAATTTTGTAGCGTTTTTCTTCAATTTTCATTTCAACATCGCCACAAGTTACAAAAATTATTTGATACCCTCTGTGCAAATGCGGAGTGCTCGATTTTGCCGAAATTGCTCCGCTTTTGTAATTAAAATTTGTCAAAATATTGTTCATAAATAGATATTAGCATATTTTTAACTTTATATCAACAATAAAAAGCAGGTTTTGCATACTTTTAAGTTAAAATAGGCGATAAATTATTTTTTAAATATGATATAATTAAAATATATAACATTGTAATAACAATTACGGTAAATTTTTAAAAATATAGTATAGTTGCAACAGCGTTGAATTAAAAGTGCAATACAGTTTATACGCTTTTTGGTTTAATCAAAATAATATTGATATTAAAGCAATTTGATGTTTTGAGTTGTTTGTTTAAACGCTTTTTGGTTTAATAAAAATAATAGTAGTAAAGTCACTTGAAGTTGGTCTTAAAATAGGAGAAAAATGGAACAAAATCTTGCAAACACAAGTATTAAAATTAACAATATAGAATTGCCAAATAGGGTTGTTTTCCAACCAATGGAAGGTTGCGACGGCACGCCCGAAGGTGGCATAGACAATTTGACCGAACGAAGATATATGCGTTTTGCAGAGAGTGGCGCAGCGATAATTTGGTTTGAAGCGGTTGCCGTTTGCGCAGAAGGGCGCGCTAATCCAAGGCAATTGTTTTTGAACGAAACAACAAAACAAAGTTTTAAGGAACTAATAAATAACATTAAAAAAACCGCAATTAAAAAATTTGGTTGCGCTCCTTTAATCGTTATGCAAGCTACGCACAGTGGCAGATACAGCAAGCCAAACGGCGTGCCACAACCGCTAATTGCCTATCATAATGCGTTGTGGGAAACAGGGAAAGAGGCGTTGCCATACAAAATTGTTAGTGATGAGTATTGCGATAGCCTTGTTAAAATGTATGCAAAATCAGCGCAGTTGGCATCAGAAGTTGGGTTTGATGCGGTTGATGTTAAATGTTGCCACGGCTATTTATTTGATGAATTTTTGAGCGCATATAATAGGGTTGGCAAATATGGCGGAGATATTGAGGGCAGAAGTAGGCTATATTTTGAGTGTATTAATGCAGTTAGCCAAAACATACCAAGCAATATGTTTGTAACCACAAGGCTTAACGCTTGCGATTGTTTTGATTTTCCTTACGGTTTTGGCGTGGATAAAGCCAACAACATAGATTTAACAGAAACCAAGTGGATAATTTCCAAATTGAGGCAAAAAGGCATTGCGCTTGTTAACCTTTCAATAGGCAATCCTTATGTTGTTCCGCACATAAATCGTCCTTGTTTGGGCGCTCCAGAGCGTGGCGAAGTGGGGCTAAAAAGGATTTATGATGTTACCAAAGAATTACAACAAGAGTTTGCGGATATTACAATAATTGCCTCAGGGCTAAGCTACCCGCAGGAACACTGTATGGAATATGCAAACAAGTTAATTGCAGAGGGCGTTGCAAAAATGGTGGGTTTTGGGCGAATGACTTTTGCATATCCGCAGTTTTTTCAGGATTATTTAAACAGCAAATTGGACAAAAATAAATGTTGCTTAAGGTGCTCAAAATGCACAGAACTTATGCGCAACGGCAGTGTTACGGGTTGCCCAATTAGAGATAAAATGTACTTGCCATTGTATCAAAAATATGTTTTGAAAAAGGAGAATTTATGATTGCAATTGTAACGGGCGGTACTCGTGGCATTGGGCTAGCTATTGTAAAACAGTTGGTTGAAAGTGGCTACACTTGCGTGGTTAGCGCAAGGAAAATTAGCCAAGAATTGCAACTTTTAATGCAACAAAACGCAACTAAAATAGATTTTTTCTCTTGCGATATTTCGGTTGAGAGCGACAGAAAAAACTTGATTTCTTATGTGATTAGCAAATATTTACAAGTAGATTTGCTTGTTAATAACGCAGGTGTTGCGCCAAAAATGCGCAAGGATATGCTAGAAATAACCGAGGAAGATTTTGATTTTTTGATGGATATTAACCTTAAAGGCACATATTTTTTAACGCAAATTACCGCAAAACAAATGATTTTGCAAAATAGTGGCAGGATAATTAATATATCATCAATGTCATCTTACACCGCCTCTGTAAACAGGGCAGAATATTGCATTGCAAAGGCAGGCATATCAATGATAACCAAGCTTTTTGCAACAAAACTTGCGCAAAATGGCATTGGTGTTTTTGAAATAATGCCCGGTATTATTAAAACAGATATGATAAGTTCGGTGCAAGACAAATATATTAAGCTAATTGAGGACGGTCTTACGCCAATAAAAAGGTTGGGCGAGCCAAACGATATTGCAAATTGCGTTAGTGTTATTGCAAGTGGCAAGCTAGATTTTTGCACAGGCACGGTTTTAAATGCCGATGGCGGGTTTAGTATAAGGAGATTGTGATGAAGGTTTTTTTTGCTAAAAACAGCGAAAATAAAAAATGCGCAAATGCAACATTACAAACAGAAAACACACAAAAAAAATGCCAAAGCAATATAAGCGCAAGCAAATGTTGCCAAGATAAAACAAGCCAAAATGAATGTTGCCAAAGCAAAACAAGCGCAGGTTTGTGTGTTAAAAAAGGCTTTAACAAATACGACGCTTTAATTGTTGGCAGTGGCGCAGCTGGATATTCTACGGCAGATTGGCTAATTAAATATGGCGTAAAAAACATTGCAATTATAACGGAAAATAGGCTTGTAGGCACATCACGAAACACAGGAAGCGACAAGCAAACATATTACAAAATATCAATGGTTGGCAGCGCCGATAGCAATATGCAAATGGCGCAAGATTTGTTTGACGGTGGCAGTATGAATGGCGATATCGCCTTAATAGAAGCGAGCAATAGCGCAAGGTGTTTTTTGCGTTTGGTAGAATATGGAGCGCCCTTTCCCACCAACGAATATGGCGAATATATTGGCTACAAAACCGACCACGACAACACTGCAAGAGCAACATCTTGTGGGCCGTTAACATCAAAATTTATGACCGAATGTTTAGAAAAAACGGTAATAAAAAACGGCGCAAAAATTTTAGACCAAATGCAAGCCATAAAAATAGTACAACAAAACAACGAGGTAAAAGGCTTGATTGTTTTGGATAGCGGTGGCAATTTGCAGTTTTTACAAGCTAAAAACATCATTCTTGCAACGGGTGGAGAGGCTAGCGTTTATCGTGATAGCGTCTACCCTTTAGGGCAAACTGGCGCAACATCGTTGGGCATAGAAGCAGGCGCAGTTTTGCACAACTTTCAAGAGTGGCAATATGGTATGTCTGCAACAAAATTTAGGTGGAATGTTTCGGGCAGTTATCAACAAGTAGTGCCAAAATATGTTTCCGTTGATAAAAATGGCTGTGAAAAGGAGTTTTTGCTTGATAGCCTATTGCCTCAAGACGCCTACAATTTGGTGTTTTTAAAGGGGTATCAATGGCCTTTTGACTATCAAAAAATGGCGAGTTCATCACAAATAGATTTGTTAGTGCAACAGCAAATTGTGCAAGGCAACAAAGTTTATTTAGATTTTACCGCAAACCCAAGCGGTTACAATTTTGACGCTTTAAGCAATGAGGCAAAGCAATATTTAACCGAGGCAAATTGCGCAGAGGGCATGCCGTTTGAAAGGTTGCAAAAACTTAACCCTCAAGCGATAGCGGTTTTTAAAAATCATAACATTGATTTGTCAAAAGAAAGGTTGCAAATTGCCATTTGCGCGCAACACAACAATGGCGGTTTGGGGATAGATAGCAACTGGCAAACAAATGTGCAAGGGCTTTTTGCCGTTGGCGAAGTGGCAGGCACTTTTGGAGTATATCGCCAAGGCGGTAGCGCCCTAAACAGCACTCAAGTTGGTGGTTTGCGTGTGGCGCAATATTTAAAAAACCACAATATATGTAGCGACAAAAAAGCAACTAGCGCTGATTGTAGCGGTAATTTTACAAACAAAACAGTTAGCCATAAAAGTTTTGTGAGCGACAAAAATCAAAATAAAACAGTTGCCACACAGAAACTTGAAAGCCAAATTGCAAAGGGTTGCCCAACGGCGGACAACGGCGCTTTTGATTGTAGCGATTTTATTAATGCTGAAAACAAATTTATTCATCAACATATTGCAAACACTAATAACATTGCAGAAGTCGAAAGCCATTTTAAGGCGCTCATGAGCGAATATGGCGGAGCGCAACGCAATTATGAAAAATTGCAAACTATTTTGCTTGAGTTAACCGCATATTTGGAGGGCAAAAATCCGCTTACAATTAGCAGTAAAACGCAAGTTAAAAAGCTGTACAAATGTTGGGATATGCTAATTTGCGATTGCTATTTGTGCAAAACAATGATTGAATCTATAAACAACATTGGTAGCCGTGGCGGAGCGGTTGTTTTTAAAGGTGGCAAGGTTGTGGGCGAAGCAACGGAGTTTAAAAAAAAGATTACCGTAACCAGCAAAAATGGCGTTGCGTTTGTGGATAGAAAGCCAATACCCACGCCAAATAATAATTTTGAAACCATATTAAATAAGGGAATAACAAATAAAAGCCAAACAAATTAGCAAATTTACAACCAAAATAACAACCAAAAACCAAATAATTACTAAGTATTAAAGCAAAACTAACAAGTAAAAACAATACATAAAAAACTAAATATCAAAAAATACAAACCAAAAATAACAAATATAAAACATTAAAAAGCGGTACACAATCAAAAACCAATAAAACGCTGTCTAAAGGAGAAAAATGGAAAAAAATATAGTAACATTTGGAGAAATTATGATGAGGTTGCAACCTCCTAATTGTGATAGGATTGCAAACGCTAAAAGCTTTGAAATAAATTTTGGCGGTGGCGAAGCAAATGTTGCGGTGTGCTTGGCACAGCTTGGCGACAACAGCAGTTTTGTTACAAAATTACCAAATAATGCGGTGGCAAAAGCGTGTTTGGGCGAGCTAAACAGGTGGGGCGTTAACACAAAAGATATTGTTTGGGGTGGCGAAAGGCTTGGGGTGTACTACTGCGAAAAGGGCTTTTCGTTAAGACCTTCTAATGTAATTTACGATAGAAAAAACAGCAGTATTACTCAAATTGCAAGTGGCGAAATTGATTGGGAAAGGATACTTAAAAACGCAGGGTGGTTTCATTTTACAGGCATTACTGCGGCGCTTGGCGAAGATGTTTTGAGGGCGTTAAAGTGTGCGCTTGGCGTTGCGCAAAAATTGGGCGTTACAGTTTCGTGCGATTTAAATTATCGCAATAAGTTGTGGAGCAAACAAACCGCAAGGCTTGTAATGAGCGAGCTTATGCAGTATGTAAATGTGCTAATCGCTAACGAAGAAGATGCAAACGATGTTTTTGGCATTGCAGGCAAAGATTGCAATGTGGCGGAGGGCAAGCTAAATATTGAGGGTTACAAGAGTGTTATAACGCAAATAGAGCAACAATTTAATATCCATACAATTGCAATAACATTAAGAGAGTCGTTTTCGGCAAACAACAATGGTTGGCAGGCGATTTTGTACAATGACAACAAGTTTTTTGTCAGCAAACATTATGATTTGCTTGTTTTGGATAGGGTTGGCGGTGGCGATGCGTTTGGCGCAGGGCTAATACATTCTTTTGCAAATGGCTATGACAGCGACCACGCAATAAATTATGCGGTAGCTTGCAGCAGCATTAAACACACAATAAATGGCGATTTTAACATTATTAGCCACGAGGAAGTGGAAAAATTGTTAAAAGGCGGAACAAGCGGAAGGGTACAGCGTTAATAATTTGGTAGAAAACTACAACAAATGGATAGCGTAAAGAGATATATGGTGGGGTACAGCGTTAATAAATAGCAGTGAATTGCACAAAAAATATGTAAAGAAAATAATAAAATTGGAGTTTTTAATATGCAAGAAATTTTTAAAAAATTAAAAAAGCAAGTTGTGCCAGTTGTGGTGCTAAAAAGCCTTGATAAAATTGATGAGCTTTGCAAATTTTTACTGCACAGCAATGTTTTTGTTTGCGAAATTACTTACAGAACAGATTGCGCCGCAGAGGCGGTAAAGTTTATATCAACTCATTATCCGCAAATTTTGGTGGGCGCAGGGACAATTTTATCGGTGGAAACAGCGCAAAATGCGGTGGCAAATGGCGCAAGTTTTCTTGTTAGCCCGGGGACAAACGAAAGCGTTATTAGCTTTTGTAATGCAAATAACATACCAATAATCGCCGGAGTAGAAACGGCAAGCGAAATAGAAAAAGCAATGTCGCTTGGGCAAGAATTGTTAAAGTTTTTTCCTGCGGAGGCAATTGGCGGAGTTAAAAAAATTAAGGCGTTATCTGCCCCTTACAGCAATGTCAAATTTATGCCTACTGGTGGCATAACCCCAATTAATGCCATCGAATATTTGGCATTGGACAGTGTTTGGTGCGTTGGTGGCAGTTATGTTGTTCCAAAGGAATTGTTAGGTTAATAATAAAAAATGCGCAAAAAATCGCACAAAAAAAAGAGGAAAAACGAGTTACAAAACTCACAAATAAAAACAAAAAAGCGC
>JAVVTM010000023.1:0-12724 GCA_036653655.1 Clostridia bacterium
TTAAAAATTATTTTAACACTACTTTTATTATATAAGTGTCATTTTATAATATTTGAGCGTTATTTTATAATATCTAAGTGTCATTTTTTATAATTTAAGCGTTATTTTATAATATTTTAATATCATTTTTATTGATTTAACATCTTTTTATTACTTTAATATCTTTTTTTATTGCTTTAACATCATTTTATATTATTTAAACGGCTGAAAATAAATTTTATTTTGCAAATTACGCCTTATTTGTATTCGTTAAACATAATATTTAATATTTCGCAATCGGTTTCCTTCATTGCATCTTTGCCAATTTTAGATACGCCAAAAATGGTATCCTCAATGTTTTCTTTAACAATGCCATCGCCAGCCCTAAAGTAATTTTCGCCAACAGTCATAAAGTGCGCCAAAATGCAAGCGTCAACGCTAGAGGCAATTTTTGCTGCGCACGACCCTTTTGCACCATCACACACAATGCCCGAAATGTTAGCTATTGTATTTGTGATAGTTTTAGAAATTTGCTCAAAATTGCCACCATACAAGTAGGTTATGCCTGCGCCTGCGCCACAACTTGCGCTGACAACACCGCAATAAGCCGACAACTTGCCTATGCCTTGCTTAAGATGTATAGCCACAAGATTTGATACAATTAGCGCCCTAATTAATGGCTCTTTGCCCACATTTAAATGTTTAGCAAACTCTATAACGGGGATTGATACGGCGATACCTTGGTTGCCACTGCCCGAATTTATAACAACTGGCAAACTGCAACCACTCATTCTAGCATCAGAACCAGCGGCAGCCAGCGCCTTTGCTCGCACTTTAAAATCGTTGCCGTACACGCTTAAAAGCGTTTTGCCAATGTTTTGACCATAATTATTTTTAATGCCTTCTTCGCATATTGCGCTGTTGTATTCAATTTGGTTGTTGATAATATCAAACACTTTTTCTATTTTAACAGTGCTTGCAAAATCAAAAACATCTTTAAGTAAAAACCTGCTTTCGCAATTTTCGGTTTCTTGCTTTGCGCTACAATAAATTATATTATCATTTTTAGTAATCTTTACAATATTTGTGTGCCCGTTTTTAAGTTCGACACTAACCTTATCGCTACCCTTAAATACGCTAACAACAATGTGCAATGGCTCGTTAGATTTTAAATGCGTAACTTTGCAAAAGCCATTAGCCAACAAATTTTTAGAAACATCAACATTTTCTTGAGTAACGCTTTGCAAAACTTCCAAATTTTTGGTTGCATCACCGCCAACAATACCTACAACGCAAGCAGATTCAACGCCAATTAAGCCATTAGTATTTGGCACTTTAACGCTTTTAACATTTTTAAGCACGTTACCACTAACAGCAATTTCAACTTTATCAGGAAAACAGCCCAAAATTTCTTTAGCCTTTGCCGAAACAAACGCAATAGCGATAGGCTCGGTACAGCCTAAAGCAGGGACTAATTCCTTTTTTAATAATTCTACAAAAAAATCTTCATTCATAATTTTCTTCCTATTTATAAACTACCATATTTGCAAACAAAAGTCAATACGCAAAAACAAATTAAGGATTGATTAAAACATATCAATCCTTAAAATTTTGTTAACCGTTACTTTTTGATATTTTAGGCAAAAAATGATTGCTAATCTTTAATGCTTTTAATTTAAAGCAAATTATTTATCCAACCAAAGCGTTCCGCCCGGGTTTAAAATGTTATTAGGGTCAAAATGCTTTTTTAATGCTCGCAAAATTTCCATTTGAGTTACGCCCAACTGCTCCGCATTGTAAGAAGCAAACAACTTTCCAATGCCGTGATGGTGGCTAATTGAAGCGCCAGATTCTTTAATGGCGTTAAGAATGCCACAATGAAACGCTTTAAAGGCATCAAGTTCCAACGCTTTTTGCATCCAAATAAAGTATAAGTTTGCGCCTTGAGTGTATGGATGAGAAATGTGCGTTGTGCAAACTGTATCAGGGTGCGCCTTTACAAATTTGCGTACATACTGATGAACTTTATGCAAATTATCCCAATTTACAGCGCACTCTAAGGTGTCGATGACAACGCCAAAATCTTGAAAGTTATCACGCAAATAAGGGTCGCTAAACCTGCCGGCAGACCATTTGTCTAACACAATTTTGTCAACGAAAGAATGAAGTGGCAAAGACACAGCGTTATATTTTTTTGCATATTTTTTTACAGTTTTGATAACGGATTTTTGATATTCGCAAGAACCATCATTAAAGCCCACCATAAACGACATTTTGCCAAGTTCTAAGCCGTTTAATTTTAAAAACGCATCAAACATAGGATTGCCAGCCAAGCCGTACATATGCATACCTAAATCGGTTTCTTCTGGGTCGCTTATACGGAAAATTGATGGCACGCCACCTTCTGCCTGCATAACTTCACGCATGCAATTTACGCCTTCCTCCCACGATTTAAAAAAGTAAACAAATTTTTTGTGTTCAACCGAACGCTTGTGGAGTTTTAAAGTTACTTCAGTTAAAATGCCATACGCTCCCTCGCTACCCATCATAATTTGGTTAATATCTGGGCCCGTTGCCTTACGAGGCGCTTTTTCTGTGGTAAAAGTGCCAACAGGCGTTACATATTTTTGATACAAAACCAAATCTTCAATTTTGCCATAATATGAACTATTTTGCCCAGCGCCACGAGTAACAACCCAACCGCCAACCGTTGAATATTCAAAAGATTGTGGAAAGTGCCCAAAAGTGTACGCTTCGCCCGTTTTAAAATTGTCAGGATTATTTAAATATGCCTCAAGCGCAACACCGCTAAGCCCCGGTTGCACAGTAAGCGTCAAATCTTGCTCGTTAAATGCGATAATTTTGTTAAAGTTTTTTGCCAAATTTAATGTTACGCATTTTTTAACCATAGGTTCTACGCCACGAGTAACGCTAGAACCACCGCTGTAAACATAAATAGCAATTTTGTTTTCGTTGCAATACGCTACTATTTTTTCTATTTGCTCAGTCGTGCTTGGATACAAAACTAAATCGGGAATATTTTCAACAATGCCACTGCGCAAACGCATCAAATCTATCATAGTTTGACCATAAGCGACAGACAATTTGTCATAATTATCGGTTGAACCTGCGCCATCAACAAAAGCCAACAACTCTTTAATTTGAACATCAGTTAGGTTGCATTTTGATTTAAAATTAACGGGTTCTGTGCCAAAATTTTTATGTTTTTCTAAATATTCTTTGTCAATTTTGATAGCCTTTTCCAAATATTTAAACATTCTTTCGCTTGGCACTTTATATTCTTTTGGGTTACCCCACTTAAAAATAGCACGATATGTGCCACTTGGTGATTCTTTTGTAAACCAATCGGGGTTGTAGCCTTCATATGTTCTTGGGTGCCCTGCAATAGGGTCGTTAACGGTGCGCCAAGGCACTGGCGGATATTTTTTGTTAGACATAGTTTTCTCCTTTCATACAAATATCTATACTTTTACTCATTTTTTTAATATGATATTTTATTTTTTAATCTTTATAATATCGTTTTACGCTGTTATTTGTAAAGTTGTATATTTCGTTTTTATGCTGTTATTTTTAAAGTGCATATACAACTATTTAATACACAATAAAAATGTATCTTTATTTTTATATAGTAACTTATTTGCAATTTTTTTTACAATAAGCATCTATACTTTTACTTATCTTTTTTTAATATAGCAACTTATTTGCAATTTTTTTTACAACAAGTTACTAATATAATAACACAAAAAAGTTGACATTACAATACCTAAAATAAAAAATTTACATTTTTTTATTGACATAAATTAAAAGATAAGTTATAATATAAAATATACAAATGTGTCGGTCAACCCACCGACACATTTTTTTATACTTTCGGTTTATTCTGTTATTTCTGTTTTTATACATTTAATATATTTCTATGTTCTTATTTATTATTTTTTTACTTTTATGTTTTTTATTCTTATGTTTCTATTATTATTTTTTGCTGTATTTTCTGCTCTTTCCTTATTTTTTCTAATTTTATTTTTATGGTTTTTTTCTTATGTTTTGCTGTATTTTCTGCTCTTTATGATTTCTGCTCTTTCCGTATTTTTTCAAATTTTATTTTTATGTTTTGATTTGTTAAAAGTACATTTTGCAACATTTTTTAAATCTACAACAGTTAATTTGATTTTGTTTGACTAAAAATACTATATAAGCTAAAATAATATAGATATAGCGATATCAAAAATAATATTAAGGTAAAATTAAATTAACTAAAATAATATAAGGCAAAATTATGGAAAATAAAAATTTAGACAACAAAATTACAAAAACTTTAACTGAAGATAAGTCTACTGAAAATAAGCCTAAAAAAAAGGCTACTTTTAAAAACGCTAAGGCGCTTGAAGCCAATCGACAGGCAAAAGATGAGTACTTTGCATTTTATGATGATATTAAAAACAACACAAGAGGCACTGAAGACTGGTAAATTAATAAAATAATTACAAAAAATTGTTATGTTAAAAAGCTGTCTACTAAAGTTCTTTATGTTAAAAAGCTGTCTACTTAAGTTCGTTAACTGCTAAATTATCTACTAAAGTTCGTTATGTTGATAGATGTTCACTTAAGTTCATTATGTTGATTGCTGTTTACTAAAGTTTGTTAACTGCTAAATTGATTTTTTATTTTTAAAAACATCTAAAATACTTAAAATATCTTTTATAAAGCTATTAAAAAAAGCGCAACCATATGGTTGCGCTAATTATTTATTTTTAAATTCATTAAGACAAGATTAAAACTTTTTTACAAACTAATTTAGCAAAAGCTAAACTTATTCTGCATAAATGCTAACTTGTTTTTTATCTTTGCCCTTTCTCTCAAAACTAACTTTGCCATCAATTAAAGCGTACAATGTGTCGTCTTTACCAATGCCAACGTTATTGCCTGGATGCATTTTAGTCCCTCTTTGTCTAACAAGAATATTGCCAGCCAAAACGAATTGACCATCAGCTCTCTTAACGCCTAAACGTTGAGAAGCAGAATCTCTACCGTTTCTTGAACTACCTACACCTTTTTTGTGAGCAAATAATTGTATATTCATAAACATTTTACTTTACCTCCAAACTTATAAAATCTGAAAACCCTTCGTACAAATCTTGTATTCCAAGTAACATAGTGTTTAAAATAATATCTGCATCGTGTTGTTGCGCAGGTGTTAATTGTTTTGGTAGCTCCATTTTAAGATAAGCATCCACATCAACAATTTGATAATCTACATCAACACCGGCTACTTGAACCAACCCTAATAATGCTGTTTGCACTATTGAGGACAATGCTGAGCAAACTATATCTTCACCCTCGACGCCATAACCTGTATGTCCATCGCATTCCACACAAACTATGCTGTTACTATTTTTTGTTATTGCCACATTTGTCATACTACGCCTTAATATTTAAAATTTTTAAAGCTGTGTATGGTTGTCTATGGCCTTGACGTTTTTTAACATTCTTTTTTGATTTATACTTGAAAACAATGATTTTTTTTGCTTTGTCTTGAGCAACAACTTCTGCTTCAACACTTGCTTTTGCAACATCATTACCACAAGCCACAACGCCATCATTGCTAATCATTAAAACTTCTAAGTTAATTTTAGCGCCAACTTCTGCGTCTAGTTTTTCTACTTTTATTATAAGGTCTTTTTCGGCCTTATATTGTTTGCCACCACTTGTAACTATTGCGTACATTTTACTACCTCCTTGACGGTCTCGCTGATAATAGGTGGTTTTACAACACTTAAACCTAATTCACGCGGATATGAAAAGATTATCATAATTCAAAATTATTGTCAAACGAATTTAAGCAAAATTTTATATATTATTAATATAATAGTTTTGCGGTATCTGGCAAATCAATAATTGCGCTATTTTCCTCTTTAATTTCAAATTTTTCAATGTGCAAACCGCTATCGCCAATAATATAAATTCTTTTGTTTTTCCACTCGTTAGCGCACTCTTTTTTAAAATATTTTAGCGCAAAAACTTTAGAAAAGATGCTTGGATGCACATAAATTTTAACACAAGTTGAGTTAGAAAATTCAAACAAATTATTAAGCGCTGTATGGATACGAGAAAGCACTAATTCATCGCTAAAAACATATCCATCGCCGTTGCAATAAGGGCAAGGCTGAAGCATAACCGCCTCTAACATACTTCTTGTTTTTTTGCGAGTAATTTCCACCAAACCCAAGCCTGTCATACCTAAAATATTGGTTTTTATTTTATCTTTATTCAACTCTTGTTGAAGCACTTCTAACAGCATTTTTTGGTGTTCTTCTTCGTGCATATCAATAAAATCGACAACAATAATGCCCCCGATATTACGCAAACGCAATTGTCTTGCAATTTCTATCCCCGCAATTCTGTTGGTTTCGTAAACGGTTTCTTCCAAATTTTTATCGCCAATATATTTGCCCGTATTAACATCAATTACGGTTAACGCCTCTGTCCTATCAATAATTAAATATGCGCCGTTAGACAACACAACTTTCTTTTTTAACAACTTTGCAACTTGGCTTGCCAAATCTTTGGTTTGCATTAAATTTTCTTGCGCATTGTACTTTATAATGTTTGGTTTGCCCTCTAAAATATGCGGATAATTTGTTTTAATTCTTGCTTCAATACTTTCATCATTTGTGATAATTGCATCAATATCACTGCTAAACATATCCCTTACTGTGCGCAAAACAATATCATCTTCTTGATATAATTGAGTAAAAACTGGCTTTTCTAAAAAATCTTTTTTAATTTGTTTCCACTTTTTATTAAGCAATTCAATTTCTTCCAAAAGCTCCGCTTCAGTTGCGTTTTCCGCCTCAGTCCTAACAATATATCCACTGCCTTCCGCCTTGTTCTTTTCTAAAAAATCTGTTAAATATTGCCTCTTTTCTTCATTTTCAATCTTGCGTGAAAGCCCAATATAGCCAAGCATTGGCATCATAACCAAAACTCTACCCGGTAGCGAAATGTTCATTGTTATCCTTGCGCCTTTGTTGCCAAATTCATCTTTCAACACCTGACACAAAACAACATCGCCAGCCTTAAGCAAAATTTCTGGGTCTTCGCCATCGTGATAACTTTCGCCATTAGCTTTTAGCGTGTCGCCCGCATATAAAAATGTATTGCGTTCAATGCCAATATTCACAAAACAAGCCTGCATACCCTTTAAAACATTCATAACTTTCGCTTTGTAAACATTGCCAACAACTTTAGATGAAGTGCCTCTTTCCACCCAAAAATCTTGTAACTCATCATTTTCTACAACGCAAACAAAAGTTACATTCGGTTGAACATCAATAATAATATTTTTCATACCTTTCCTTTATTTTAAACATTTTAGATTAATTTTTTATACTACAATTATTTTATCAATAATTTGCATTTCAAGTTAAATAAGTTTATCAACAACATTTTTTTGTTTTATATAATTTGCATTTCATGTTAAACAATTTACATCTGTATTTTTTTGTTTTATACAACTTGCATTTCTGGTTAAATAATTTGCATCTGCATTTTTTTGTTTTATACAACTTGCATTTCTGGTTAAATAATTTACATCTGCATTAATATTTATAATAATGTGCTTTCCACATCAACTAACGCATTGTTTTGCATTACATATTGGCGTGTTTTAACAATATTAAAAATTTGCAATTTTTCCTCTAATTTTGTGTTAATAAACTCAAAAAAATTATCTGGGCGCAAATTATCCCTGCCGATTGCCAAAACAACTTCAATTTCGTTTGCATCAATATTTATATTATATATCAAATTTCTTACTTCTTGGCTAATTATTTTTTCTCTTTTAATAAATTCTATTGTAAATGTTGCGCTATTTTTAATATTATTAAAATAATCTTGTGTATTTTTGCTAAAATTGCCTTTTAATGTATACTCGCACGCCACAACATCTGCGCAAAAATTAACTTTATTTGTTATTGCTTTTACCCAAATAACACGCAAATCTTTTGGCGAAAATTGGTTTAAAAGTTCCTTAACATTTGCCAAATTTACAGTATCTTCGCACTCAATAACAAAATATTCCGCCTCGCTTTGAACGCCCAATGGCAACGGGTGCGAACAGTTTAAATTCATATGATGATTGACCGCAGAAGAATAGGTTACAGGCAAATTTGCCCTTACAAGCGTGCGCATTATGGCGCGCATTGTATCAATGTGCGAAACAAAACACAAACTATCTTTTTTAGCATATTTTACAACAATCTTCATAAATCACACTTTCCTAAACAAGTTACGCCACAACCATTGCAGTGTTGCAAACAACTATCGGTTGTTTTTGCCTCATACGCCTTATGCTTTTCGCAAAGAAAATAGCCTTTTGTAACGCCGTGGTCGATAAAATCCCAAGGCAAAATTTCCGTTTCGTCAAACGCCCTTGTGTAGTCTTCAATATTAATATTGCACTCTGCAAAAGCCTGTTGCCATTTGTCATATCTAAAATGTTCACTCCAGCTGTCAAAGCCACAACCTATATTATATGCACGCTCAATTACCCTTGATAGCCTTCGGTTACCTCTTGCAAAAACTGCTTCAATTTGCGAAACTTCTGCGCCGTGCCAATGATATCTAACATTTTTTATACGCAAATTTTGTATTAAAAAGTTTTGTTTTTCAAGCATTTCTGCCATACTAATTTGTTTTTCCCACTCAAATGGTGTTAGCGGTTTTGGTATAAAAATAGCGGTGCTAACACTTATCGAAAGAGAATTATTATGCCTAACGCTGTAACTAATTTTTTTAATTTTATGCACCATATCCACAATCGCTTGCAAATCGGCTTCCGTTTCGGTGGGCAAGCCCAACATAAAGTACAATTTTATGCCATTATAGCCTTGCTCAACCGCCATTTTAATGCTATCCTCAACATTTTGTTCAGTTATGTTTTTGTTAATAACATTGCGCAAACGCTGAGTGCCTGCCTCCGGCGCAAAAGTTAACGAACCCTTGCGAGAATTTTCGGCAAATTCGCCTTTAAAAGTGTCCAAACGCAATGATGGCAATGCCAAATTAACATTTTTTTCTTTAACTAAAACTTGCAACTGCGCTATTAATTGTTCCAAATCTTTATAATCGCCAGTTGACAAACTTGACAAACTAATTTCGTTATAACCCGTATTTTCTATAAGTTCTTTTGCGTATTTAACAAGCGTTTCTTTGCTTCTAAACCTAATTGGGCGGTAATAAAAACACGCTTGACAAAACCTGCAACCATTTGCGCAACCTCGATAAAGCTCTAAAACAACCCTATCGTGCACAATTTCGATGTTTGGCACTAAAATTTTTGTTGGATAATAGGCGGTATCCAAATTTTTAACAACCGCTCTTTTAACCGTTTTGCCCTCAATCGCCTTAATTTTATTGTCGTTTGTATATTCAATTTTGTAGTTTTTAGGAATATAAACACCAGTAATATCCTGCGCTAAATCTAAAAACTGGCTTTTAGTTTTACCTTGTTTTTTACATTGTTGATAAAGTTTGGTAAATTCATACAAATTACATTCGCCCTCGCCAATCATTATCGCATCAAAAAAATCGGCGATAGGCTCTGGGTTAATCATGCAAGCTCCGCCCGCAATTATCAACGGAAAATCCTCGCCTCTGTCTTTTGCGTAAAAAGGAATGTGCGCTAAGTCTAGCATATATAAAACATTTGTATAAGTTAATTCAAACGGAATAGAAAACCCAACAATATCAAAATCAACGATATTTTTAAAAGTATCCACCGAAAATAACGGCAAATTTGCGTTTCGCATTTGCTGTGCCATATCGTAAAGTGGCGCATATGCCCTCTCGCAAACAATGCCTTCTTGCTCGTTAAGCATGTGATACAAAATTTTTAAGCCAACATTGCTCATACCAATTTCGTAAGTATCAGGAAAGCAAATGCAAAACCTCGTATCGCAAGGCTTGTCCATATTTGGCATATTAAATTCGCCACCAACATACTGAGCTGGCTTTTCAACTTTTAAAAGAATATCTCTTATTTTATCAAGCATTTTTGTCCATAACTAAGCAACTTGCGCCAATAATGCCAGCTTTGTTGCCCAACTCTGCCGTAGTAACTTTTATTGCTGGGTCAAACCCGCTAATTTTAATATAATCATCAATATGTTTTTGTAGGGGAACAGTTAATTTGTCCTTTTCGTTACAAATGCCACCGCCCAAAATAAAAACTTGAGGATGAAACAAATTGCACAAACTAATTAACCCCTCCGCAATAAATCTTATGTAATTTTTAACCACTTCTGCGCCAGCCTCATCGCCCAAATCTGCCGCCCTAAATGCCGTTTGACCATCAACAACGCCCTCGTTTTTTAACGCTATTTGATGCATTTTGCTAAGTGGATTGGCTTGCATCATCGCTTTTGTTTGCCTAATTAAAGCAGTTGCCGAAGCATATTGCTCCCAACAACCGTGCCTGCCACAAGCGCAAGGATAGCCATCAATTTGCAACAATAAATGCCCCACCTCAGCCCCTGCCGAACAGTAGCCCTCAAACAATTTGCCGTCAATAATAATGCCACCGCCAACGCCTGTGCCTAGCGTTACAAAAACAATGTTTTGATATTGCTTTCCTCCGCCAAAAACATATTCGCCCAAGCAAGCGCAATTTGCATCGTTGTTAACTTGAATATTGCAAGAAAAATGCTTTTTAAATTCATCAACAATACGCAACTTTCTCCAACCAATATTTGCAGCAGAATTGACAATTTGCAACTTAGAATCAACCGTGCCCGGCACACCAATGCCAATGCCCGATAAATTGTTGCGTGATAAATTTAACTCTTGCAAAAGCTCATCAATTAGGTTTGCCATATTTGTTGTCATAATAGCGTAACCCTTTTCACTTTCGGTTAAAATTGATTTGCTAATTAACAATTTGCCATCTTCGTTAACTAAGCCAATTTTAATGCTCATACCACCAATATCAATACCTGCGTAAATCATAAACTACCTCTACACACCTTATTTAACAAAATTATATCACATAAAAATGTTAAAAACAATAGTTTTTAGCTATTAGAAGCGATTTTACAATGATTTTTGATATTTTTTAAACCGACTTTAAAATATACAGATATTTTTAAGCTTACCCACTGTTTTGAGAGTAAAAACTGTTTGGTTTTTTTATATTATTATTTTATAAATAAATATTTTACAAGTTACTTTTTTGCAAGATATTTTTTACTTAATTAATTTTTTACTTAATTAATTTTTACTTTTTATTTATTTAGTTTTTACCGCAGTGTTTTTCCTTTTTATTTGGCATTTCTTTTTTTGCAAGATATTTTTAACTTTTACTTTTAACTTAATTAATTTTTACTTTTTATTTATTTAGTTTTTACCGCAGTGTTTCATTTTTTATTTGGCAAGCAATTGCCAATTTGACATGACAATTCGTTTTTTTCTAAAATATTTTGTAACGCTTCTTCTTGCAATTTGTAATATTCTTTTTCGCTACTATCCAAAATGTGCAAAACAAGTTTTGTACTGTTTTTTTGCATTTCTAAAATTTGATATAGTGGCATATTTTCATATATAAATATGTGCTTTTCTTCCACTCCATGCGCATAATTTTTTTGTGAAAATGTACATTTGCACATCTGCTCATATGTAGGTTTGTTCATACCCAAAATTGCGCCATAAACAATAAAAACGCCTAAAATGCCAATGTTAATATTAAACACAAAAAAAATGCTAACTACGCACAATATTAGCAAAAATATTCCAAAACCTATGCTTATGCCATTAATTATTTGCGTTGTGCGCTTTTTGTTTTTGCTTAGCGACATAACTATCCTGCTGCCATCAAGTGGGAAAATTGGCAAAAAATTAAATACAGCTAGCAACAAATTAGCCTTAACAAAAAAAACCGTATAATTGTATGTAACCGGGAAAATCCACCACAAACTTACGCCAAAAACAGCGATAAGCAAATTGAATATAGGCCCAGCAAGGGCAATATAAACATTGTCCTTACTGTTAAAATTTGTATTACAATTTATAACCGCTCCATAAGGCATTAAACTAATTTCGTACAGTTTGTAGCCTCGCAAACTCGCAATTCGGCTGTGCGCAATTTCGTGCAATAGCGAAGTTACCACAATTGCTACAAAAGCAAGCAAGCGGTGCGTAAAAAAATAATACACCCCTAGTAACCAAAACAAAGGGTGTATAGAAAACTTAAATTTCATTAACTAAATATTCTTGAAATAAAACTTACTGCGTTAGAAATATCTCCGCCTGTCAATTGGCTAATCAAACGGGTTGCCATAACTATGGTTGAAACGCCTGCGCAAATAATCGCTTGCACTAACGCCACATCAAGCCATTTAACTTTTTTAGGGCGTTTTAGTTCTCTTTTTACATTTTGCTCAATATTAATTTCTGATTCTAATAAATTTGCTTCATCATACTTCATAATTCCACCTCAATAAAGTATATTTGTAGCGCCTAGTTATTATTACTCATTTGTTACAATACCAATATTTTTTATTCTAAAAGCGTCAACAGAAAAGGTAATGTTGTAAATTCCCTGCTCATCAATGCAAATTTTTGTCTTTAAATCATCTTTAATTTCAAAATAATTGCCAAGAACATCTAAAACATCTTCTTTCATAACAGCTACAAAAGTGTTTGATGTTTTAATTTTATCTTGCAGCAAAAC
>JAVVTM010000024.1:0-12684 GCA_036653655.1 Clostridia bacterium
TGTGGTTTGTTGTTGACAATTTTGCTTTTGAAATTGGGTAACTTGTTAAGTTGCTTCTGTATCTCTCTGCCCTAACAGCTGCGGTGTAATCTTCTTTAGTATCGTCCCAATCGCTATAATCTAAGCCCTTAAAATTTGGAACTAGCGCATCTGTAACGGTTTTAGCTGGCAATCTGCTTGCATCATCAGTAAAGGTTAAAACATTACCATATTCGCCATCAAAATAGAACCTTTTGCCATCGCACGCCTTGCCTTGACCTGTGCCAAACTTTGCGTTTTCAAAGAAAACTGTACCGGTTTTGCCACCCATAACTTTAACTTTATCATAGTAATGTTGCCTTGCAATGCCACCTAATGCCTCAAACTGCAAATCTGCGATGTAGGCATAATTTTCTAACTCAAACAAATTTGCCATTACTTCTGCGTATGTATCAATTGCAGATTTACCCTCAACTACTGTGCAATCTGCAACGGGTACAATGCCGTTGTCGTAGTTTGCATCAACTTTACCACCACACGCAGTTAGTGAAAATGCCATTACGCAAATAATCATAGCTACGCTTAATGTTACAACTAATTTTTTCATATTATCCTCCTAAATTTATAAGTACATAACCTGTTTATATATATCCTATCATTACATACCAATAATGTCAACAATTTTTAAACATTTTTTGCAATAATATAACAAATCCACAACGCCACAACAAAAAAGCCTTCCGCTGGTATTGCAAGTTTAGTATAAGGGCATTTCCACGCTTTGTCAATAGTTACAAATATAACTCTGCATAAAAATATTGTTGTTGACAGTATCATTCCGCACACTAAGCTAAAAAAAGCTGTTTTTGTGGCTATTGTTAAGTACACAAGCAACACCGCTAAAGCAAGCGACATACCGCCATAATAAACCCTAATTTCCGCCTTGCCTGAGTTGTCAACTGGTTGCACGCCAAAACTTTTTGCGTTTTTTATTGGGCTAATTACAAACACAACAAACATACCAAAAAAGTAGCACACTAGCCCTATTACCGCAATACTCGCTGGCACACTAGCCAAAAAAATTGCCTTCATTATATTTTGTCGTGCACAAAAGTAGGCACGATTTCTTTCATTTTTTCGATAACCAAATTTTTATTGTTTGTTTGCGCAATTTCTTTTAATTCTGCCAACTGCTTAACAAACTTGTCGTTATCAATGTTAATTTGTTTTCCTATAAATATCTTATTGTTAGAGGTGGTTTCTAGCCCTTCTTCGTTCATAAGCAATTCTTCAAACAACTTTTCGCCGGGGCGCAAACCTGTAAACTCAATGTTAATATCTTCGTAAGGGGTGTAGCCCATCATTCTAATTAAGTTTTCGGCAAGGGTTAAAATTTTGACTGGCTCGCCCATATCAAGAACAAAAATTTCGCCACCGTGGGCAAAAGTGCCCGCTTGAAGAACCAACGAAACAGCCTCGGGTATTGTCATAAAGTATCTTATAATATCTTTGTGAGTTACGCAAACTGGGCCTCCGTTCATAATTTGATCTTTAAACAAGGGGATAACCGAACCGTTACTGCCCAATACATTGCCAAACCTAACCGCCGCAAACTCTGTGCCTTTTGTGTTTTGCGAAAAATATTGAATAATCATTTCGCAACATCTTTTTGTAGCGCCCATAACGTTGGTTGGATTAACCGCCTTATCGGTGCTTATCATAATAAACTTATCCACTTTGTGAATGCTTGACAAACTTACAACATTATATGTGCCAAAAACATTGTTTTTTACGGCTTCTTCGGGGTTAGTTTCCATCAAAGGCACATGCTTGTGCGCAGCCGCATGGAAAACTATATTTGGTTGGTACTGTAAAAACAACTCGTTCATTTTGTTGTAATCGGTAACAGAAACAATTTCTACGTCAATTTGAAAGTTACCTTTGTGGTTACGCAATAATTCTTGTTGAATGTTGTAGGCAGAATTTTCGTACACATCAATGACAATAATGTGCTTTGGCGCATATTTTGCAATTTGTCGGCACAATTCTGAACCAATTGAACCACCGCCACCAGTGATAAATACAACTTTATCTTTAATATATTTAGAAACGCCGTTATCTTCAAATTTGATTGACGCCCTACCTAGCAAATCTTCAATTTTAATTTCTCTTGCTTGCCCAATTAGGTTAACGCTGTTTATCATCTCGCTAACATAAGGCAAAACCTTAACATCACAGCCCGTTTGCATACAATTGTTTAAGATTGTTTTACGCGCATTTTCGGAGATTGATGGAATTGCAAATATGATTGTATCAATTTCAAATTTTTTGCAATACTTAGCAATTTCGTTTGTATTGCCCACAACCCTCACGCCATTAACCGTTCTGCCAATTTTTTCAGAATCATCATCAACCAAGCAAATAATATTGTACAATCTGTTGTTTCTTGACAACTCCTCTAGTATTGTTTTTGTGGTAAAGCCTGCGCCCACAATAAGCGTGCGCTTTTGCTCCTTACTCCCCTTGATAAATTTTAGCCTACCATAGATATATGCATAGGCAAACCTTACGCTTACCATACTTGCAACCGTTAAAGTAAACGACAACAAATACACTGCTTTTCTGTTAATCCAGTGCAACGCAAAAGTATCTAAAAGTGAAAATATTAGATAAACTAAACTTAAAGCGACAATAAAAAAGACGTAATCTTTAACATTTGCATACCGCCAAATGCATTTAAATACGCCAAAAACATAAAACGAAACAAAACCAATGGCAACCAAAACCGCCATAGCTTTAAACGTGTTCCAAATAATTTGTGTGTTAATTTCTGCAAACTCAACAGTTAATACAGATACAAGAAGAACCAGTGCAAGAAGAAATAAATCAAACAACATTATAAATATTTCTCTTACGCTTTTTATTGCCATTCTATCTTTAAATTTCATTATTTACGCCTTATTGAGAACTGCGCCAATGACATCAGTCTCATTTTCTTCCATAATTTTTAAAACATTTGTAACATCTTTAATTCGTGTGCCAACTGACAACATTAACACGCAACCATCAAATTGCTTCGCCAAATAAAAACCCTCTGCGCTACTTTGTAAATTTGCTGTTTTAACTAAAATAATATCGTATTTATCGTACATCGCCTTAACTTGTTCAACAAATTCTGGCTTAAAAATTACAATATTGCGCTCTACATTGTTAAAAGTGATGTAATCAAAACCATACTCCGTTGCTACTACCTTTTCAAACATCAAATTTGTTGCGCTTTCGGGTAGTTTGTCTGCCTCTTGCACGCTAATATCAGCGCTTTGCTTGCCGGCATTTTTGTTTGATTGAGCTTTTTCTGTTTTGTCAACAGCGCCACCATTTTGATTTTCTGCATTAGGGTTTGCAATGTTAGCATCTTGAGGCTCAACCTCTTGCCCTGTTGCGTTTACAACATTTTGCTCGGTTGCATTTGCGCAATTTGAACATTGTTTGCAAAGCAAATTTTCAATATTATTTTCGCCGCTTAAATCTAACAACAATGTTTTTTTTGAAATAGCCAAAATTTTTGCGCTTTCAAAAATAATTGTGCTAACGCCATCGCCTTTTTTAATGCCGGCAAAAACTATCGCCTTTTTATTTTGACAGCAGTTTAACCTAATTATTAAATTTTTGACATCACTTTGTAATGTTGAAACTTTATTTTTTCTATTTTTCATATTTCTCTCTCTCGCTAAATTTTATTACAGCCAAAATAGGCAACTCGTAGTTTTTATTAAATTCTTTTTCGTCATAGATTTTTGTGCCCAAAACAAAAGGAATAGCAAAAAACCCTAAACATGCAAACAATGCAAATACAAAAGCCACCATTAGATTTTTGACTGTTGAAGGGGCTACCATTTTAGCAATGCTTGGCTCGGAAATGACAATTGCGTGCACTTTAAATGTTTGCGTTTGCTCTATCGTTGCAGGTATTACAGAATTTACTACTAAAAAAGCAACGTGGTCTGCCAATTTAGAATTGTTGACAGAATTAACTTTTATTGTAATAACATCGCTATTTGGCGTTAAAACATAAGATATCATATCTTTAATGTCATCTTTTTTAATGTTGCTTTTGCTTATTTCTGAAGCTATATGCTCATCTTTGAAAAGCACATTCATACCAATATCAGATTTTAAAAGCTCTACAAAAGTGTTAGCGTCTTTTGCTTGATTTTCGCTTTTGTCGATAATAATACGAACCGAAGCTACCGATTGATACTCTTTTGGCAATGCAAACTCTGACAAAACCACCGCAAGCATTGATGCTAAAAGCACTATACAACCAATATAGTACCAATTTGCTATTAATTTTTTTAAATAATATTTTATTTTCATAATCTAATTTTACCACATTCCTTATATATAATGCAATAGTTATTTACAATATCAAATATATGTTTACTTTGCTTAGCTTTTATACCCGTTAGGATTATTTTTTTGCCATCTCCAACTATCCTCACACATTTGCGCAAGAGTAAATTTTGTTTTAAAGCCAATTTCGGCGTAGGCTTTGGTTGCATCTGCATAGCACATTGCAATGTCGCCCGCGCGCCTTGGCGCAATTTCGTATGGCACTTTTTGTCCGCTAGCCTTTTCAAACGCTTTAACCATATCCAAAACGCTGTAACCTATGCCTGTGCCAAGATTGTAAGTTACTAAGCCACTGTTTGTAAACAATTTGTTTAGCGCAAGCAAATGCCCGTGCGCCAAATCGCAAACATGGATATAATCACGCACTCCCGTGCCATCTGTTGTTGGATAATCATCGCCAAAAACTCTAAGTTGTTTTAGTTTGCCAATGGCTACTTGTGTTATGTATGGCATAAGATTGTTTGGCGTGCCATTTGGGTCTTCGCCAATTTGACCGCTTTTGTGCGCTCCAATTGGGTTAAAATATCTTAATAGCGCAATATTAAAACTGCTATCAGCCTTATAAATATCACGCAACATATCTTCTATCATCAATTTTGTCCTGCCATAAGGGTTTGTTACTGACAAGGGAAAATCCTCTTTTATTGGCACAGATTTTGGCGCGCCATAAACCGTTGCAGAGGAACTAAATACTAAATTTTTAACATTAAACTCACGCATAACTTGAATTAAATTTAATGTGGAGATTAAGTTGTTTTGATAATATTCTAATGGCTTAGCGCAAGATTCGCCCACCGCCTTTAAGCCTGCAAAATGTATTACGGCATCAACTTTTTCCGCTTTAAAAATTGCGCGCAAGCCTTGTAACTCGCAAACATCTTGTTTGTAAAACTTGCAAGTTTTGCCGGTAATTTCTTGCACTCTTTTTAATGACTCAACCGAACTGTTGCAAAGATTATCCACAACAATTACTTGATATCCGTTTTCTAACAATTCTACAACTGTGTGGCTACCTATGTATCCTGCGCCACCTGTTACTAATATTGCCATAATTACTCCTTTATAAAAGCTTTAATTGCGCAAATTTTTTGGGTAAATGAAAATTATTTTCCATTGTAGGCGCAAATGAACTTAGTATCATTTGGTTATTTTTGGTGCGTTCTATCCTATATGCGTTAAACAACCACTGTTTGTTATCAAAATTGCTAAACAATTCCTTTGGTATAAAACCATAAACTTCTATATTTTCACGATTGAACTGCACATAAGATTGAATAATATTTTTTTTGACATAATCTAATGTGGTTTTGCCCTTTAAATCGTTAAAAACATTTGCGCAAAACACAGTGTTTAACACATTAAACTCCACTTCTAGATAATTTTGAAAATCGCCCGTAGAAGAAAAGTACAACTCTACCACTTCTTCATCATATAACGGAGCGTTATATTCTGTCATTGTTGCAAAGGGCAAATTTCCTTGTTGTACAAAACAAAAATAAATGCCACCCTCACTGTATGCTAGCTTAAAATTGGTGTTGTGCAAGGCAGGTTCGCCATTCAAATTGCAAACCAAATTTTTGCCTGCAATCGCTTGCCAATCAACATTTTTTAAAGGCATATTGTCAATTTTTTTAATTTCATAATTAATCATTTAACATACTTCCTTACTATCTCATTCATTTTGTCTAATTGTTGTTCCATACGCAAAACCAACTTAAATTGTGTTTTAGCCCGTACTAAATTGTGCGTAGCATAATGAACCCTAAAGTAGTTGTCGCCATCTAGATAATCGGTTAAAAAGCGCATACCACACTCATATGTCATTAATATTGCAGAAAAAGCAAGCAATTCAATCTCTTTTGGAGTGATGTTTTTGCCCAACCCTTGCAAAAAGCCTTTTGCAAAACTTTCAAACAAGTTAATGTCAAAATCCACCTTGGTTAAATCTTGTTCATCTTCTAACCCTGTGTTACAGCCTGACCTAATTGCATCGCCAAAATCATAAAGCAAACTGCCCGGCATAATTGTATCTAAATCAATAACGCAAATTGATTTGTTTGTTTGGTCATCTATCATTATATTGTTAAGTTTTGTATCGTTGTGCGTTACTCGCAATGGCAATTCTTTACCTAAAATATCCACAACCTTACTGCAATAATTTTTGCGTTGCAAAACAAACTCAATCTGTTCGGCAATGCCACTTGCTCTGTTAACTTTGTCGGCTTTCAACGCTTTTTCGAACATTTCTAAGCGCTTTTGCGTATTGTGAAAATCGGCAATAACTTCAAACAATTCCTCCGCTGGAAAATCGTTAAGAAGGCTAATAAATTTGCCAAAAGCATTGCCTGCATCGGCAAACATTTCAGCATCTTCGGCAATTTGGTGCGAACTTGCGTTGTCTATAAACAAATACATTCGCCAATATCCATCGGCATCTTTAAAATACGCATTGCCCTCGACTGTATCTATCAAATTTAAGCATTCTCTACTTGGGTCGCCACCTTGCGCCAAAATTGTTTTCTTTAAAAATTTGGTTACTTTTTGAACATTTGACATCAAATATTCGGGGTTTTTAAAAACATTGGTGTTCATTTTTTGTAAAATATATTTTACTGTTTTGCCATTTTCTAAAAATGATAATATGTAAGTATCGTTTATATGCCCTATTTCACAAACCTCATAATTTATGTATTCACCTTTAACTTTAAAAACATTTTTTACATCTTTAATCTGCATAAATTTCCTCGCATAATATTAATATCTTATATACTACAACATTTGTCAAACTTTGTAAACAAATTACCTTTAATTATGAAAATAATTGTAAATTAATATTTAAATATTATCGCCTTTTAAACAATTTTAACTCTTATTAAAGCCTACACAACAAAAAAAGCCATCTTTTTACTCGTTAACAGCAATAGATGGCTCGTTTATTTATCTGCGTGAATTGTAAGCGTCAACTGCTGGTGTGCCAGCATTTTCTTTTGCCCAATGTTTTATTGCATCTCGCTTTAATTCTAAATCATCTTCATCATCGCTAAACATTCCATATTTAGTAAGATTGCAATCTTCCTCTGCGTAAGTTAAATACTCAAACGCCGTATTTTTAACTTGCCCCCAACCTTTTTGCATACCCAACAAATCAGCGCCATACTTTGCTTTGTCATTTAGCGTGCCACAAATAATATCTTCGCTGCGCTCTATCCGTGTTATCAAGCCACATTCGGCGATGGTAATTTTCATTGCTAGAGTGGTGTATTCGGTGTTGTGCATATTAATTAAACCGTTTGTATCGCCCGTCAAACTTGCTTTTACATAGCGTGAAGCCCTATCTATGTAGGTCATTTTAAACTCCTCGTTGTTGTTTGGATTGATGTAAGTTTGTTCGCCAGACTTGTAGATTATATTTAAAACATATTGCCCCTTTTCATCTGTTGTAACTGTGCTTTGTTGCAAATCAACTGTGTGCTCGTTGGTTTCGTAAGACAATATGCCATAGTTGCCTTTTGGCAATTTTACGCCTGCGTAATCGGTAACAAATTCGCAATAAACAGTTTCTTTTTCTATCTCGTTTTCGTTAACTTGCCCACCCAAATTTTCATATTTAGAAAGTTGCTCCGCATAAGGAATAACATCTTGTATTAGTTTGGTATCGGTAGCTGGGTCGTAACTGCCTGCATCTAACGCTGGCGGTGTGTGCATATATGTTAATTGAAAATCATCATCATCATCTTTCCATTTGCAATTTGCAGACGCTAGCTTGTTTTTAGAATTAAAGCTTGGGCCAGAACCATTGCGGATATATGTAAAATCTTCGTCCATATAAGTTTGTCGCATAAAGCCAAAGTTTTTTGCAACGCTTGATGGCAATGCGCTAAGTTTTGTCATACCGCTTATTGATTGATTAAAGCTCTCACGCCTGTTTTGCATATAGCAATAAGTTGTGTGCTGTTGCACTTGCAAGTTGTTTGCCAAGCCCGAACCATCGGTGTGAATGTTGCTGTCGGTAATTTGCATACCTGCCAAAACATCAACTATTTTGCCGTTTGCTATCGCAACATCTAAAATATCCAAAACTTTTGCGTTTAACGCCTCGCCGTTAATATCGCCAATTGCGCTTTTAACACTTGTTAAAACTTCGCCATTTTTTGTGATAACATCTTTTTCTAAAACATTATCGCCATACTTGCCACGGCTTAAACTTTCCTCGTTGCTAATTATCGAGATTGTGCCACCGCAAGCCGTAAATGCTAGCAATGATGCTACTGTGATAATCGTAATTATCAAAATTAATAACTTCTTTTTCATTTTATCCCCCAACAAAATTGAATTCCCTTATTAAATTGTATTAGCCATATAAATAATTATATTCTAAATTCTTGCGTTTGTAAAGATATAAAATAAAATCTGTGCATAATAATTGAAAAATAATAATCATTATGCTATAATAATTTTAATGAGGTGCGATATGTTAAAAATTATTCCTAAACCCAACGAAATTATCGAAAGTGAAGGGGTTTTTGTTTTTGATGAATTTTGTTCGTTTTCTTATGATGAATTTAGCAAAGACTTTTGTAAAAAATTTGAAAAACAAATCAATTCAAAAAAAAATAAATTGTCAATTTCTACAAATAATATTAAGAAAATTAGCTTCTTTACCGATTATCAAATTGAAAATGAGTGTTATAAAATTAATTGCTCGGCAGAAATTTTAAATGTTTTTGCGGGCAGTAAATCTGGCTATTTTTACGCAATGCAAACACTAACTCAAATGCTTTTTAAAAACAACGATGAACAGCTTTGTTGCCCTTGCGTTGTCATATCCGACAAGCCCGCCTATTCTTGGCGTGGGTTTATGCTAGATGAGGCAAGGCACTTTTTTGGCGAGGCAGAAGTTAAACGCTTGCTAGATTTAATGGCGCTAAACAAACTTAATGTTTTTCATTGGCACTTGAGCGATGACCAAGGTTTTAGGGTTGAAAGTAAAAAATATCCTCTTTTAACCGCAATTGGCGCAAAACGCAGCGATACGCAAGTTAATGGCTGGCGCTCAAACGATTACAGATGCTTGGAACATAAAGGCTTTTACACCCAAGCGCAAATTAAAGATATTGTAGCTTACGCAAAAGAACGCAACATTATGGTCGTACCCGAAATTGATATGCCCGGGCACTTTATTAGCATTTTGGCTAGTTATCCAAACCTTAGCTGTACTGGCGTGCAAATGCCCGTTAAAGTTAAATTTGGCATAAGCAAAACTATCGCTTGCGCTGGCAATCCAAACACTTACAACTTTATTTATAACTTGCTTGATGAGCTTTGCGAGCTGTTTCCTGCGCCATATTTTCATATCGGTGGCGATGAAGCCCCAAAAAATGAATGGGAAACTTGTCCACTTTGCCAAAAAACAATAAAAGATAACAACCTTAAAGATGAACATCAACTTCAAGGCTTCTTTACTAATAAAATTGCAACCTACCTTTCAGCAAAAGGCAAAAAAACAATCTGTTGGAACGATAGCTTGGCAGAAAATTTGCATAAAGATGTTATTATCCAATATTGGACTGTCGCTAAAGATAAACGCGTGGTTGAGCACTTAAAGGCCGGCAGACAGTTTATTATTAGCAAATCGCAATATGTCTATTTTGATATGCCTTACGCAAAAATTCCCTTGCAAAAAACTTATGGGTTTTCGCCAGAATTGTCAGAGTTTGCTGGGCTAGAACAATACAAAAACCAAATTTTAGGCGGAGAAGGTTGCCTTTGGACAGAGTGGGTTTATGACAGAACTAAAATTGATTTTAACTGTTTTCCTCGTATGTGCGCCCTTTCAGAAGCTTGCTGGACAAACAAACAATCTAAAAATTTTAGCAACTTTTTACAGCGCACCGAAAATATTAAGCAGTTTTTAAAACCTTACAAAATAAACTTTGCTTCTAACAAAATAAATAACCCTAAGTGCCATTTTAACCGTGCTATGGCTTGTCAAAAATGGTTTCTTAAGGATCAATATTTTGAAGTTAGAAACAATAAGGAAGAAAAATGAAAACAATTATAAAAAATGTTATTCCTTTTATTAAAGGTAAATTTAGCACTAAAAGTGATATTATTATTGAAAACGGGGTTATTGCGCAAATAATCCCTTATTCAAATGCAAACTGCAACAAAAGCGCCAGTGATACATTGATTATCGAGGGAAATGGCAATTACTGCGCAAGCGGTTTTATTGATATCCACACCCACGGCGGTTACGGTTGCGATGTGATGGACGCAACGCCTGCCGCTCTTGATAAAATTGCTCAATTCCATTTGGATAATGGCGTTACTACTTTTGTTCCTACCACGCTTACCGCAAGCATTGAAGATACGGTTAAAGCGTTGCGCAACTTGGCAAATTATCACAATCCTCGCCTTAGCCACCTTTTAGGCGCTCATCTTGAAGGCCCTTTTTTATCGCCAAAAGCCGCAGGCGCTCACCCAGTGCATTTGTTGCTTAATCCTAACAAAACTAACACGCAATTTATTGTGGAAAACGCAAAAAATATTTCTCGCATTACCGTTGCTCCAAACATTGATGGCGCAGAGTTTTTGGTTGAACTTTGCGTGCAAAACAACATTCAAGTGTCGTTGGGGCACGACAATAGCATTGATTTGGAAATTGACAAATGCGTGCAAGCAGGCGCAACCTCTGTTACTCATCTTACAAACTGTACTTCTCGCCCCTCAAGGCGCACTACTCCAAAAAAATATCTTGGGCTAACCGAAATCGGCTTAATCGACCAACGCTTGATGGCGGAAGTTATCGCAGATGATAGGCATGTGCCAAATCAATATTTTGGTATGATTTTTAAACTAAAAACCGAAAATAACATCTGCCTTGTTTCTGATAGTCTGTCTGTTGCAGGCATGGCTGAAGGCGAATATTTTCTTGGTAGTGGCGAAAGCAAATCTGTTATCAAAGTGGAAGATGGCGTTGCCGTTTTGCCAAGCGAAAACACCTACGCTGGCAGTATTACCCCTATTTCTAAAATGGCGCGCAATTTGTTTGCGTTGGGCTACTCAAAAGAGGCGTGCCTAACTATGGCTATAAACAACCCCGCAAAACTTTTAAATCTGGCGGACCGTGGCGATATTGCCGTGGGTATGCTAGCCGATTTTAACATATTAGATGAAAATTTAAACATTATAAACACAATTCTTGGTGGCAATATCTGCGCAAAATAGATGTTAAAATTAATTATAATATCGTAGCGTTTACTTGAAAAATATCAATAGTTGCACCAACCTAAAATTAATTATGTTTACTTGAAAAATATTAACTGTAAACACAAAACCAAATTCATTATGTTTGTTTAAAAAAATTTAATACTAACATAAAACCAAAATTAATAGCGTTTTACTTGAAAATATTGTAGTTATTTATTTTTTGCAAGTAATAAAAGGAAATTATGCCAAAATATTCAAAAACTGAGGAGCAAATCAATGTTTATTCGCATTTAATTGGCGCAATATTATCTGTTATCGCTCTTGTTTTGTTGCTAATTAAAGCAATCCCCACAAAAAATTTAGCCAAAATTTTTAGCTTTGCCTTTTTTGGGCTTTCCTTAATAGAATTGTACACAATGTCTACAATTTACCACGCAACTAAAGATGAAGCGTTGCGTATTAAAACGCAAAAGGGCGACCACTTATCAATAAATATCCTCATTGCTGGCAGTAACGCTGCTTTCCTTTTTGGCGGATTGCAAAACAAACTTGGGTATATTTTAGGTGGTGTCGTAATGGCATTATCGCTTCTTTCCATTGTTTTAAATTGCATAAATGTACGCAAATTTAGAGATATTTCTATGGTAATTTATATCGTAACAGGTTGGATGTGCATTTTTATTATCAATTCTTTAAAACAAATTATCGGCATTGGCTGGGTTCCTCTGCTTGTCGGCGGGCTTGCCTACACTTTTGGCTTGATTTTTTATGGCATCAAAAAACCCTATATGCACGCAATTTGGCACTTTTTTGTGCTCGCTGGCAGTATCTGCCACTTTGTTGCCGTTTTCTTTTATGTTTAATTGTAACGGCAAAACATTTGACAAGCCAATCTCCATATTATATAATGATAAGCGTTAATTAATTTTGCTAGGTTTTATTTTCTTGCCACAATATAAACTTTTTGCTAAAAACCTTGCACAACAAACTTACCGCAAACACAAAACCCCTTGCAAATAAAAACCTTTTGCTACAATTTTTTAAATGATATTATTTTATGCAACTAGCAATAAAGCATAATGA
>JAVVTM010000025.1:0-12345 GCA_036653655.1 Clostridia bacterium
AAATATGGCAAATTGCTTGGCGCAATACGCAACTATTTGGCTGAATGTGATACAACTCCAATTGTAAACGCTGTAAACGCAGGCAAGGTTTGGAACGTAGCCCTTGAAGGGAGCGAAGTTAGCTTTGCGCTTGAAGATTTGCTAATTAGCCCTGTAAACAAAAAAGGTTTTGTAGCGGAGCAAGACGGCAAAATGACCGTTGTTATTGATACCAATTTAACCGAAGCGTTAATTGATGAGGGCATTAGCCGAGAGATTGTTTCTAAAATTCAAACAATGCGTAAAGAGGCAGATTTTGAAGTTACAAACCACATCAACATTGGCTACGAGGCAGTGGGTAGGGCACAACAAGTTTTGGCGACGGACAGTTCAATTTTAACTGATGTTTTGGGCGATAGCATTGTGGATAAAGCAATTGAAGGTTACAGTAAACAGTGGGATATAAATGGCGATTTAGTTACCATTTATATAAGTAGAAAATAATGGTTAAAGTTGCAAGAGATTGGAAAGATTATGAAGTTATCGCAACAGGCGATGGCGAAAAATTGGAGCGTTGGGGAGCGTTAACGCTATTGCGCCCCGACCCACAAGTTATTTGGCACGCAAAATATCCACTAAAAAACAACAAGCAAATTAACGCCGTTTACGAGCGCAGTAGCGCAGGTGGTGGCGAGTGGGTTTTTAAAACTCAAGTGCCAGCAACATTTAATATTGAGCGAAAGGGTTTGGTTTTTTCTTGCAAGCTTATGGGCTTTAAGCACACTGGATTGTTTCCGGAGCAGGCAGTTAATTGGGATATTATGACCAATATTATTGCAAATGGCAAGGGCGAAATTAAGGTGCTAAATTTGTTTGCGTATACGGGTGGAGCAACAGTAGCTTGCGCAAAAGCGGGCGCAAAAGTTACCCACGTTGACAGCGCAAAAGCAATGGTTGACCGAGCAAAACTCAACTGCACTTTATCTAATGTAAAAACTGAAAATGTAAGGTTTATTGTTGATGATTGCATAAAGTTTGTAAAGCGAGAAATTAAGCGTGGCAACACATATGACGCCGTTATTATGGACCCGCCAAGCTATGGCAGAGGCGCAAATGGCGAAATGTGGAAGATTGAGGACAACCTATGCGAGCTTGTGGAGCTTTGTTGTCAAGTTTTAACGCAAAAGCCATTGTTTTTTTTAGTCAACAGTTATACAACAGGTTTACAACCAACAGTAATAAATAATATACTTAAGATTTATTTGGGCAAATACAAGGGAGATGTTGAAAGTTACGAGGTAGCTCTACCAACTAACGAAGACATTTTATTACCTTGTGGTTGCAGCGGAATATTTATAGGAAAATAATATGAACAAACAGATTACTTACGAAGATTTAAATATTGTTTACGAAGATAACCACATATTAGTTGTGGTTAAGCCTCAAAACATACCAGTGCAAGCAGATGTTAGCACGGATATTGATATGCTAACGCTGTTAAAGGAATATTTAAAGGTTACATACAACAAACCGGGCGACGCTTATTTGGGTTTGGTGCACCGTTTAGACCGCCCAACTGGTGGCGTAATGGTTTTTGCAAAGACAACAAAGGCTGCGTCTAGGTTGTGCGATAGCATTAAAAATGGCGATTTTGAAAAAAAATATTTGTGCGTGCTAAATGGCGAACCTCACGACCGTAACAACAAGCTTGTGCATTATTTAAAAAAGAACCCAACATTAAACAAAGTTATTGTAACGCCAATGTTAACAGAGGGCGCAAAGCGTGCAGAACTTGATTACAAAGTTTTGTGCACAGAAGGCAAATATTGTTTGGTATCTGTCAATTTAATTACTGGTAGAACACATCAAATTAGGGTGCAATTGGCAACGCTTGGCACGCCAATTTTTGGCGATGTTAAGTATGGTGGAAATGGCGAAAATTACAAAAATTTTAATCTGGCGCTGTGGGCAACAGAAATTAAATTTACACACCCTACTACTAAAGAAAAGATGACATTTAAAGTATATCCTCCAAAAGAAGAAGTACCTTGGAAAATATTTAACATTGATATTTATTTAAATGTTAACATCGCAAACAACTAACATTAATAACTATTTATGTGTTGATGTAGTAAATAGTAAAAGTAGGGGAACCTACTTTTTTATATATTAAACAAGCTAAAAAGCAATATAAAAACAAACAAATTATCACTAAAACAATAACAAACAAAATATATAAAAAGTGAACACGAAACACAAGGGAAACAATAAAATATTAAAAAATAAAACGATAAAAACAATAAAATAAAAATTACACTAAATAAAGTAAAAACAATATTAAACAAATAAATAATACTAAATAAAATATAAACAAATTAAAAAATAAAACGATAAAAATAAATAAAACAAACTAAAAACAAAAGAAACATAATAAAGTTAGGAGGTCAATATGGAATTAATTAATAAAACAGTTGGTAATATACTACAAGAATTAGCAGTTAATTATGCTGACAATGTTGCTATTAAGTATTCGACAAGGGATTACAGCAAGACATGGCAACAATTTAATGAAGAATGCAATAAGGTTGCTAAAGGCCTCTTAAGTCTGGGAATAAAAAAAGGCGACCACATCGCAATTTGGGCAACAAACGTGCCAGAATGGTTAGAAACCTTGTTTTCTAGCGCAAAAATAGGCGCAGTTTTGGTTACTGTAAACACAAATTACAAAAATTTTGAATTAGAATATTTGCTTCGCCAATCTGATAGCAAATTGCTTGTTATGATTGACGGCGTTAAAGGCAATAGTTATGTTGATACAATAAATATGTTAATACCCTCATTAAAAAACGCTAAAGACGGCATTGTTAACGATGAGCATTTGCCATTTTTAGAGCGAGTTGTTTTTGCAGGCGCAGAGGAAAATACACCAAGCGGTTTTTTAAATTTTGAAACAATTAAAAAGCTTGGCAAAAATGTTACAGATGAAGCGTTGCAAGCGGTTAGCGCAAGTTTAAACCCAGATGATGTCATCAATATGCAGTACACTTCTGGCACAACGGGCTTTCCTAAAGGGGTTATGTTAACGCACAATAATATTGTCAACAATGGCAAATCTATTGGCGATTGTATGAAGTTTACAAGCCGGGATAAGCTTTGTATTACCGTGCCATTATTTCATTGTTTTGGCTTGGTTTTAGGCGTTATGGCTTGTATTACGCACGCAACTGCAATAGTTCCGGTGGAGTCGTTTAGCCCTGTTAAAGTAATGAATGCCGTTATGCAAGAAAAATGTACGGCGCTACACGGCGTACCAACAATGTTTATTGCAATGTTGGAGCACGAAAGGTTTAACGAATTTGATTTTTCCTCATTGCGCACAGGCATTATGGCAGGTAGCCCTTGCCCAATTAGCGTTATGAAACAAGTTGTTGACAAAATGAATATGAAAGAAATAACAATTGCGTTTGGACAAACAGAGGCATCGCCAGTTTGTACGCAAACCACCGCAGATGATAGCATAGATTTGCGTGTTCAAACCGTTGGCAAGGCATTGCCAAATATAGAAACTAAAATTGTCAACCCCGAAACAAACCAAACATTGCCACCAAATACCGCTGGCGAATTTTGCGCACGGGGTTATAATATAATGAAGGGATATTACAAAATGCCCGAGGCTACCGCTCAAGCTATCGACGCTGATGGCTGGTTGCACTTTGGCGATTTGTGCACGTGTGATAACAACGGCTACTACAAGGTTGTTGGGCGCATTAAGGATATGATTATTAGAGGTGGCGAAAATATCTACCCTAAAGAAATTGAGGAATTTATTTACACCCACGATGCCGTTAGCGACGTGCAAGTTATTGGCGTGCCAGATGCGCAATATGGCGAGGAAATTATGGCGGTTGTCATTTTAAAGGCGGGCGCAACTTTAACCGAAGATGAACTAAAAGATTTTGTGCGCAAAAGTATGGCAAAACACAAAGTGCCACGCTATGTTAGGTTTGTTGACAAGTTTCCCACAACGGGAAGTGGAAAAATACAAAAGTTTAAGCTTAGAGAAGAGGCTATCGAAATTTTGAAATTACAAGGCGCTGCTTCAATCGAAACAGCATAAGGAGGGAAAAATGAAATTAGCATTTTCAACATTGGGTTGCCCAAGATGGACAATGACCGATATTGTTACCACCGCAAAAGATTTAGGCTTTAATGGCGTGGAAATTAGAGGCCTGCGTGAGGAAATGTACGCCCCTAATATTAAAGATTTTAGCAAGGACAAAATTGAAGCGACAAAGGCGATGTTTGGCAAAAACTTTAGCATTTGTATGCTAACTTCTTCTTGTTGTATCGCAGATTATTCACAAAAAGATAGCGTTCTTAACGAGGCGTTTGATTACATCAATTTGGCGCAACAATTAGGCGTTAAATATGTTAGGATAATGTGCACAAACAAAGCTAGCAAAGATGGCGGAGATTATACGCTAGCGGTTAAAAACTATAAGGCAATTTTAGATTACGCTAAAAATACTTCTGTAACGCCTCTAATCGAAACAAATGGTATGTTTGTAGAGTCAGCGTTGCTTAAAAAATTTGTTGAGGAAGTAGGCGGAAACGCAGGCGTTTTATGGGATATTCATCATCCATATAGGTTTGGTGGCGAAAGCATTGATACCACGCTTGCAAATATTGGCAAATATATTAAATATTGCCACATTAAAGATAGCGTTGTGGAAAATGGCGAAACTCAACACAAAATGTTGGGTTATGGCGATGTTCCTGTAAAATATGCAGTTTTAAAGTTAAAAGAATTGGGTTTTGACGGCTTTATCACGCTAGAATGGGTTAAGCGTTGGAACAAAAATTTGGAAGAACCGGGGATTGTTTTTAGCCATTATATAGATTACATTAAAAGATTAATTTAACAAAATAAACTTAATTTAATATAATTAAACAAAATCTTACCATAAAATTAATTATTAAGGAGATAACTATGAAAATTATACCAGAAGATTATGCGCCAATTATGCAGGTGCGAGATACTGAAAGAGCAATCAAATTAGTTAAAGATTATTTTCAAGCTAATTTTGCAAAAAAATTGAATTTAAGCAGAGTTTCTGCGCCAATTTTTGTAGCGAATAATGAGGGCTTAAATGATAATTTGTCTGGTAAAGAAAAGGCGGTTTCCTTTACAATTACAGCTATTGATGATTTACCTTGCGAAATTGTGCACAGTTTGGCAAAGTGGAAGCGTAAAGCATTGGGCGCATACAAATTTGATATTGGCGAGGGTTTGTACACAGATATGAACGCAATCCGCAGGCAGGAAGATGTTTTGGACAACATTCACTCTGTCTATGTTGACCAGTGGGATTGGGAAAAAGTTATCACAAAAGAACAACGAACAACCGCTTATTTAAAAGCCATTGTTGATGATATTTATGATGTTATTTACAAAACAAGCGTGCAAATTACCAAGGAATTTACATTTTTAAAATCCTTTTTGCCAAGCAGTATATTTTTTATTTCTGCGCAAGAACTAGAGGATATGTACCCAAATAAATCCTCAAAAGAGCGTGAAGACTTAATTTGCAAGCTAAAAGGCGCAGTTTTTATAAGCAACATTGGTTGCGCACTAAAAAGCGGGCAAAAACACGATATGCGTGCTCCAGATTATGATGATTGGGCGTTAAACGGCGATATTTTAGTTTGGTATCCAATCCTTAATCGTGCGGTAGAATTGTCTTCAATGGGCATTAGGGTAGACAAAAATTCATTAAAATCACAACTAAAAAAAGCAGGTATTACCGATTTTACAAATTATCATTTGGCAATTTTTGATGATAAGTTTCCGCTAACTGTTGGCGGTGGCATTGGTCAATCTAGGTTGTGTATGTTGATGCTTCAAAAGGCGCACATTGGCGAAGTTCAAGCTTCAATTTGGCCACCAGAAACCGTAAAAGAATGTAGCGAAAAAGGGATTGTATTGCTATAATGAGAATTTTAATTACCAATGATGATGGCATAATTAGTGATGGTTTGCTATCTTTGGCAAAAGTGTTATCTAAGCAAAACGAAATTTTTGTAATAGCTCCAGACAGTGAATATTCTGGCGCAGGGCATTCTCTTTCTTTTTTTAAACCAATAAATTACACGCAAGTGCAAATTGACAAAAATTGCACTTATTTTAAAATTAGTGGCACGCCTTGCGATTGCGTAAAGTTTGGCGTGGAATATTTGTTAAAATTAACTCCGCCCGATTTTATAATTAGTGGCATAAATAACGTTGCAAATTTGGGCACTGATGTGGTTTATAGCGGTACTATTAACGCCGCTATGGAAGGCTCAATTTTGGGCATTAAATCTATTGCGGTAAGTTGCGATGTGCTTAACAATGATTACACATTTTGCAACCAATTTATTGCAAAAAACCTTGATACTTTTGTTGAATTAATTAAAAATTGCAGTATGGTTTTATCAATTAATATCCCAAGTAAAACGCCAAAAGGCATTAAATTTGTTAAAGTTGGCAATCGAAAATTTTTTAATGAATATCAATTTGTTAAAGAAAGGGGCTATATTTTAACCGGTTACCCCGTTAACACTCAAAATGATGATGATTGCGATGTGGTTCAGTTTGCAAAAGGCTACATTACAATTTCGCCAATAAAAGTTGAGTACAACGATTTTATCAATTTGGAAAGGTTAAAAAAGGTGCAATTATGAGGATTGCCGTGATAGGCGCAGGCGCAAGTGGCTTAATTTGCGCAGGGTTTATGGCGCAAGCTGGCGCAGAAGTTGTGCTAATTGAAAAAAACGAAAAATTGGGCAAAAAAATTTACATAACGGGCAAGGGCAGATGTAATGTTACAAACGCCTGTGATGAACAACAATTTTTAAAAAATGTTGCTACAAATCCAAAGTTTTTAATGTCATCAATTTACAATTTTAACAGCAGCGCCACAATGAGTTTTTTTGAGGAAAACGGCGTAAAATTAAAAGTGGAACGAGGCGAGAGAGTTTTCCCTGAAAGCGACAAATCTAACGATATTATTCAAGCGTTAACAAGGTTTGTCAAACGCAACGGCGTGGAAATTTGGTTAAATACTCCTTGCAAAAGCGTTAAAAAGCAAGGCGATTTTTTGGTGGAATTGCAAAATGGACAAATAGAAAAATTTGATAGGGTTGTGGTCGCCACCGGCGGATTATCTTATCAAGCAACTGGCAGTACGGGCGATGGCTATGGCATTGCAAAAAGTTTTGGGCACACAATTATCACTCCAAGGCCAGCGTTAGTTGGCGTTGTAACCAAACAAAATGTTGTTAGTTTGGCGGGTTTGTCGTTAAAAAATGTGCAGTTAAGCGTGGTTTGCGATGGCAAAAATGTTTACTCAGAGTTTGGCGAAATGCTTTTTACGCACAAAGGTTTAAGCGGTCCAATCGTGCTTAGCGCATCAAGTTTTATTAACAAATGCAATTTAAACAATGTTAGCTTGTTGATAGATTTAAAGCCAGCGCTCAACGCAAACACACTAGATTTAAGGCTACAACGAGAGTTTGGCAACATTAAAGCGATAAAAAATGTATTTAAGGAGCTATTGCCAAAATCGTTAATAGATTATTTTTTACAATATATTGGCATTGACGGAGAGTTGCGTGGGTGCGATATTACAAAAGCGCAACGAGCGTTAATTGTTGAAGCTTTAAAAAATATGCAATTTAACATTCAACGGTTAGAAGATATAAATACAGCGATTATCACTTCTGGAGGTGTCAGCACAAAAGAAATTAACCCAAAAACGATGGAAAGCAAACTGTGTGAGGGGTTATATTTTGTGGGCGAAGTGCTTGATGTTGACGCCTTTACCGGCGGTTTTAATTTGCAAATTGCGTTTTGTACGGGCGTTACCGCAAGCAAATTTGCAGTTAACAGCTAAAATAATTTTAAAATAGCAAGCAAAATTGCAGTTAACAGTTAAAATAATTTTTAAACAGCAAGCAAAATTGCAGTTCACAGCTAAATAATTTTAAAACAGCGAGTAAATTTGCAGTTAACAGCTAAAATAACACCAAAATAGCAAGTAATGTTTGGCTTAAATTACCTTTAAATTAGCGTTAAATGTAATTGATATTTTATCAATTATAAGCTATAATTGATTTGTTGGAGGATTTGATGATTAATATTGCAATAGATGGCCCTTCAGGCGCAGGCAAAAGTACAATTGCTAAAGCTTTAGCAAAAAAATTAAATATTACATATTTAGATACTGGCGCTATGTACAGAGCGTTTGGCTTAAAAGCGATAAGGCTAGATATTAACCCAAACAATCGCCAACAAGTGTTAACAATATTAAACACTACCGATGTGCAAATTAAATACGAAGACGGCTGTCAAAAAGTTTTGCTTGATGGCGAAGATGTTTCGGTTGAAATTCGCACACACATCATTTCTAGGGCTGCGTCTGACATTTCTAAAGTGCCAGAAGTGCGCATTAAAATGGTGCAAATTCAACGCCAAATTGCATCAACTACCGATGTCGTTTTAGATGGTAGGGACACCACAAGCTATGTTTTGCCAAACGCAAAATACAAGTTTTTTTTAACTGCAAAACCAGAAGAAAGGGCTAAAAGAAGGCAGTTAGAATTGGCAAGCCGTGGCGAAATTATTGATTTTAACAAGATTTTAACCGATATTATTGCACGAGATAAAAATGATACCGAGCGCAAATTTGCGCCACTTACTCAAACAAAAGACGCTATACTTATTGATTCAACCAATATGTCGTTTGATGAAGTGCTAAACAAAATTTTATCTTATATAAAATAGGAGGTAATATGAATTATAGGTTTGTTAGGGCGATTTTATCTCCCTTAATTAGAGTTATTTGGCCAACTAAAATTTGGTGCAAACAAAACGCATTAACCGAACAAAAAGCAGTTTTTATTTGTAATCACTATTCTTTAATGGATTCTAACGCATTGGTAGCGCAATTATTTAAAAAAAAGTTTAATGCGCTTGTAAAACAAGAGGCGTTTAAAGAGGGTTTTGCCTCAAAATTTTTAACGGCGGCAGGCGGTATCCCAATTAAACGGGGCGAGCCAGATATTACAGCTGTCAAAAAAATTATGGCGGTGCTAGACCGTAACGAGCCAATTTTAATTTATCCAGAGGGCACAAGAAACGAAAAAGATTGCAAAAGTATGCTACCTTTTAAAAGCGGTCCTGCTGTTTTTGCAATAAAAAAACAAGCGCCTATTATACCTATGATTTTTTATCGTAGCGCAAAAGTTTTTAGGAAAAATTATGTTTTAATTGGCAAACCAATTTACTTAGAGCAATATTACAATCAAAATGTTTCGCAAATAAAAGAAGAAGCAACGCAAATACTATACGAAGCAATGGTTGATTTGCGCGCAGAATGTGATGTCATTGTAGAAAAATATAAGGGTAACTACAAAAAATATATGAAAAATAAAGCCCAAGGTGAAGTAATTGCAGATAATCGTAGGTAAAAACGCAGGTTTTTGTTTTGGCGTGTCAAACGCAATAAAAATGGTTTACGACGCAAAAAAAAATTGTAACGCCAAAGTTTATACATTGGGCGAAATTATCCACAATCCTATCGTTGTTGAACAGTTGCAAAAAAACGATATTTTTGAGGTTGATGAAAATTTTGACAAGCAAAACACTCACGATGCTATCGTAATTCGTTCGCACGGGGTTAGCAAGCAGATTAATGAAAAATTACTAAAAAACTGGGGTAATGTTGTTGACGCTACTTGCCCTTTTGTTAAAAAAATTCACGATATTGTGCAGGAAAAATTTAACGCTGGCTACAAAATTGTAATCATTGGCGAACCAAACCACGCAGAGGTTATTGGCACTAATGGTTGGTGCGAAAATCAGGCGATTATTATAAGCGAGGTAAACTTTAAATTCACCTTTTTGGACACTGAAAAATACTGTATAGTATCACAAACGACATTTTCATATGAAAAATATAAAAAAATAGTCGAAATTATTAAAAACAATGCTAAAATAGTTGAGTTTTTTAATACTATTTGCTATACTACCAAGGAAAGGCAATTGGAAGCGCAAAATATTGCCGAAAATGTTGATACAATGTTGGTTTTAGGTGGTAAACATTCATCAAATACTTGTAAACTTTTTGAGTTATGCAAAAAATATTGTAAAAACACCTACTTAATAGAAAAAGTTACCGAACTTAAATCGGTGCAAATAAAAAACACGAAACGGCTGGGGATAACGGCTGGAGCTTCAACTCCAAATGAGTTGATTGAGGAGGTAGTAAAAGTAATGGGCGAATCTCAAAATAAGGACAACGTTGTTGTTTCTAATGAGGAAATTGCTGAAAAGCAAAACAATGAAGTAAAAAATGCTATGACTATGGATGATGTTATGGCAAAAATGGACAAATCTAAAAATGTCATTAAAGCTGGTGGCAAAATTAAAGGCGTGGTTATTAGCGCAGATGAAACAGGCATTACTGTTTCTTTAGATGGCAAAAAAGATGGCAAAATTGATAAAGCTGAAGCGGAAATTGATGAGGCCACTTACGATCCTGCTACCTACAAAAAAGGTGATATTGTTGAAGCTATTGTAATTGAAAACACTACAAAAGCAAAAGATTGTATTTGTCTATCTAAAAAAGCTATTGATATTAAAAAGAAAGAACAAGTAGAAGCTGAAAAGATTTTAACTGGCGATGAATTTAAAATGTTGGTTGACAAAGCTGTAAAAGGTGGTTTAATTGGTAAACTTGGCCCTTACACAGTGTTTGTTCCTTCAAGCCAAATTAAAAGAGGCTTCGTAAATGATTTAGATAAATATGTTGGCAAAACCTTAAGATTAAGGATGTTAACTGATAAAAACGACGAAACTGAAGAAAAAGATAACAAAATCATTGGCAAAAGAGTTGTTGCATCTCAACGCATCATTCTTGAGCAAGAAAAACAAGACAGAGAAGATTTGTTTTGGGGTTCTATGCAAGAAGGCACTGTTGTTAGTGGAAAAGTTAAAAGATTTGCAGATTTTGGCGCATTTGTTAGCGTTAACGGGTTTGATTGCCTAGCTCACATTTCCGATTTGTCTTGGTTTAAAATTGAAAAGGCAAGCGAAATTTTAGAAATTAACAACACTTACGAGTTTGTAGTTTTAAATGCAGATAGAGAAAACAACAGGGTGTCTTTAGGTTATAAACAACTTCAAAAGAAGCCTTACGAAATTGCTTTAGACAAATACCCAATAGATTCTATTGTTAAAGGTGTTGTTGAAAGGATTTATCCTTATGGCGCATTTGTAACTATTGATAAGGGCGTTGACGGCTTAGTTCCTGTATCTGAAATCTCTTACGATTGGATTAAAAACGCAAGTGAATACTTTACAAAAGGTCAAGAAATTGAAGCTAAAGTTATCAATTTTGAGGGTAACAAAATTACTCTTTCTGTAAAAGCGTTGTTGCCAGTTCCAGAGGTTATTGAAACACAAGAACCTACTGAGGAAGAATTTAACGACCTTAAAGAAAAACGCGCTAAAGCTAATGCAAGCAAATTTGATAGAAAACCTGCTAAAACAAGAAAAACATCTAAAAAAGATGAGCCAGAAGAAATTAGACAATGGACATCTGATGATGGCAATACAAGTTTGGGCGATTTATTAAAGGGCTTAAACTTAGATTTGCTTAACAATAATGATGTTGAAGAATAATAATTAATTGTTATTGTCAAAAATTAAAAACAATTTAACAACCACTTAACGGTGGTTGTTTTTTTATGTAAAATGTTTTTTTATGATAAAATGTTTCGTTTTTAAAGCGGTTAGAGTAATTTATGTGGTTTTTTTTGTAAAAAAATATTTTACTAATTTTTAATAATAAATAGAGTAATTTGTGCAAATTGTGTTGTTAAAATATTTTGTTAATTTTTATAATAAATAGTGTAACTATGCAATTTGTTTTGTAAAAAAATAAAAAAAATTGACAAATATTAACAATCTTTTTAAAGTTACAAGATTTTTGATTTTATTATGCTTGTTAATGGTTTTAAATTATGATATAATTGTCCTATGAAATGTGTGTTTTTGAAGGATGAAATAAAGCTAGAAAAGTTTTCAAAATTTATGTATGATGTTTTTACAAGTCATCCATTTATGTTGTTACAAGTTATTATGGGTTCATATTTTTCTATTGAGGAAATGTTTGTCCCTGCAATTTTCTTTTTTGGCATTATTGTAATGTGTCAGTTGCTTTTAACTAAAGATATCACACCTATCATTTTGCCTGTTATGCTACTTAGTTTTACTGTAATCAAGATGTATGGCGCAAAAGTAGAAATGTTCAAGGATATTTT
>JAVVTM010000026.1:0-12313 GCA_036653655.1 Clostridia bacterium
GCCAACAAAAACATTTTCTATTTTATTGTTTTCTTTTATATCTTCAACATCAACTAAAAACTTTTTTGATATAGAATTTAGCGTGTCAAAAGGCTTTACAATATACTTACTGCCCTCTGGCAATTTTAACCACAATCGCGCGCCTTCCTGCACTTTTTCCTTTTCTATTTTGTTGCTTTGCAAAACTTCATCTTTATTTAGCAAAAACTTTTTTGCAATTGTTTCTATATCTTCATTTTCTTCTACTCGATAAATAAATTCTTTCATACAACCTCTTGGATATTTTAACTATGTCTATAATATCCTATTATATAGATAGAAGTAATATGATTAACAATTCATTTAGATAGGGGTAATATGATTAACAAAATTATTAAATCACTTTTTACAGTAACGCTAATTTCTACAATTACTCGCCTAATTTCCTTTTGTTTTAATGTGTACTTATCACGAAGGCTTGGCGCAGAACTTTTGGGCTTGTATCAAATAGCAGCCTCTGTTTTTATGTTTTTTGCTTGCTTTTGCGCATCTGGCATACCAATTTCTGTTTCCCGCAAGACAGCGGAATATAAAGCGTTAAAAAATGTAGCAAAACAACGGCAATATTTAACTTCAAGTTTAGTGCTTAGCGTTGGGCTTGCTAGCATTTTAACACTACTTATTTTTTGCAATCAAAAGTACTTATTTACAATTTTTAGTGATGACAGATGTGTAAAATTGTTTTTGTGTTTTACGCCAGCCTTAATAAGTTCTAGCGTTTACTGCATTATTAGAAGTTCATTTTGGGGCGAAAAAAAGTTTTTAATTTATAGCCTAACAGAATTTTTTGAAGAAATAACAAAAATTGTAATGTCTTTTTGCTTTTTAAGTGGCGTAATTTCCTACTTAAGTGATGAAATAGCAATTTCTTTAGCGTTTACAATTGCCGATTATCTTACAAGCTTTGCGCTTATTATATTCTATTTTGTAAAAGGTGGCAAACTTGCGTCGCCAAAACAAATGCTTTCTGTTGCAAAAATTTCCTTTCCAATCACTTCAATAAGGCTTTACTCCAGCTTTATCCACTCTTTTACCGCAATTATTTTGCCATTAATGTTGGTTAAATTTGGCATGTCAACAATGTCGGCAACCTCAGCATACGGCAGAATGTCGGGTATGGTAATGCCCTTGTTAAATGCGCCGTGCTCAATTTGCTCGGCTTTGGCAATTGTTATCATACCAGAATTGGTTACTGCAAAAGCGCTTAATCAAGGCGAAAAACTTAACGCTTCAATACATAAATCTTTAATGTTTTGCGTTAGTATTTGTTGCCTTTTTATTGTTTTATTTGTAAGTTATGGCAAAGAACTTAGCGCAATTTTGTACCAAGATTTAATTGTTGGCAAATATTTAATGCTATCATCAATTATTGTGCTTCCAATTTGTATCGACCAAATTTTGGTTGCCATTATGAACAGCTTAGGTTATGAATATAAAACATTTTTGTCCAATTTTATTGGCGGACTTTTTATGCTAGTTTCAATAGTGTTTTCCGCAAAATTTATAGGCATATATGCGCTTCCTTTTAGTATGATGATTTTTCATTCGGTTAGCCTTGTTATAAATTTGCTAAGGTTTAACAAGCAACTAAACTTAAAAAATACATCTTTTAAAAATGTTATAATCTTAGTGTTATCCAGCGGTGTATTAGCCTATATTGGCAACACCGTTACTAAAATTTTAAACAATTTTATCCCTGCGTTTTGGAGTATTGTTTTGCAAACATTTTTGCTTTCATCGGTTTTTTGCGCTGTGCTATTTATGCTTAATATTGTAAATAAAGATGTGTTAAAAAAGTTTTTAACTAAAACAAATTAATTGCGCTTAAGATATCAATATGGATTAATATTAAAGTGCATTTTTAGCAATGGTTTTAGCCTTGCAAACAAATAAAGCGTTATGCAGTAATTTAGCGCAATCCACATTGGTTGCGTTATCGCCTTTGCAAGCGCCAACATAATATATGGCGATTTTATGTTTAACCCTGCGCCAATGCTTTTTGCAAGAGTGTATGGATACATATAAAATAACGGTGTTTCGCCAAGTGGGGTTAGGCACAATGTGCAAACAAAAAATGCAATTACAACACCCAAAAGCAACCTATACTGTATTTTCCAATTTAAAAATTTGTAGCATACGCCCACAATTAGCGCCATCATACCCAAACTAATTGTAATTAGTGGCATCCAAGGACCTTGAGGAAACAAAACCGCAGGCAAAATATCTGCAAGCATTGCCACGCATGCGCCCAAAATTGGGCCAAACATTATGCCAACAATGTAGCAAAAACCGTATACTAAACTAACTCTCCCAAAAAACTGCACGCTAGAAAAGGAAATCATATTAAGGCAAATGCCCAATGTTACCATCATCGCCATATAGGCTATTTTTTTTGTTGATGACATAAAAAAAACCTCCATCGCAGAGAGAGGCTAAATCATTGATAAAACTAATCAGTGAATGCAATTTGATACCGCAACATTAATGTTTTCGTTTGAAGACACATTCCGTTCTTCAACACTTAACGCACCAAACTTACCCTGCAACCCTATTATATGATAAAAATTGATTAAAGTAAAGTATATTCCAAAGTTTTATTTACACAATAGTAATATGTTAACTATATTTGTACGAGCAATAATTATTTACTTTTTTTTATTACTTGCAATGCGCTTGATGGGCAAAAAACAACTTGGCGAATTACAGCCTTTTGAGCTTGCGATAACATTAATTGTAGCGGATATTGCAACAACGCCAATAACGGATATTACACTGCCAATTACCTATGGCATAATCCCAATTTTTACGCTGTTTATTTTGCATCTTTTACTAACAAAACTTTCTAAACGCAGTATAAAATTGCGCCAAATAATTAACGGCAAACCCTCAATTATCATCACGCCTGAGGGCATAAACACTAAAGCAATTTCCGATTTGGATATGAATATTAACGACCTAAACGAAGCGCTGCGTGGGCAAGGCTATCTTAGCCCAAGCGAAATAAATTACGCCATTGCTGAAACAAACGGCGATATTACCTTCATTCCAAAAGCCTCAAACAAACCCGTAACGCTAAGCGATTTAAATATTGCCCAAGAGGAAACTACAATACCATATACAGTGGTTTGCGAAGGTAAAAAGATGAGTGAAAATATTGTTTTGTGCGGTTTAAAAGATGAAGATTTGTTGCAAGTTATGCAAAATTATTTGTTAAAATTAAAAGATGTTTTGCTCTTTAGCATTGCAGATTTAGAAAATATCTACATTCAACCCTACAACAAACCTTGCATTATTACAAAACTTAGTGAGGAAATAAAATGAAAAGAACAGCTTGCGCAATGATAATACTTGTAATTATTTTGCTTGTTGGTTCGTTAGAGCAAATTTTTATTACAAAAACGCTAAACAATATGATTAGCGATGCTGAGCAATTAGCGCTAACAATACAGCTTAAAGACTACACAAAAGCCGAGGCAGAAGTGGAGGATTTAGAACAACATTGGCTACACAGCCGAAATTATTTTGCAAGCATTTCGCCCAATAGTGAATGTAAAGATTTAACGCCTTATATTGTAGATATTAAAGCGCAACTTATTACTAAAGATTACTCCAACGCCTATTCTCAAACCAATGTTTTAGTTAGCGTTTGTATTCATAAAAAGGAACTATTAACTTTTGGTATTAACACAATAATTTAGCGCCACTATTTTGCCAATTTGTCCTTAAGGTATGCGCCTGTATAGCTGTTTTTAACCTTAACCAATTGTTCTGGCGTGCAATTTGCAATAATTTTGCCACCCATATCTCCGCCATCTGGCCCTAAATCAATGATAAAATCTGCCACTTTTATAACGTCCAAATTGTGTTCTATTACAATAACCGTATTGCCTGCGTCAACAAATTTTTGCAATATTTTTATAAGCTTTTTAACGTCATCTGTTGCCAAACCAGTTGTTGGCTCATCTAAAATATACACTGTTTTGCCTGTGCTTCGCTTTGAAAGTTCCGTTGCCAATTTAACTCTCTGAGCCTCTCCGCCCGAAAGGGTTGTGGCTGGTTGTCCAAGTTTTATATACCCCAAACCCACCTCGTTTAGCGTTTTAATTTTATTGTAAATGCTTGTGATATTTGCAAAAAATTCGCAAGCTTCTTCTACTGTCATTTCTAAAACATCATAAATAGATTTGCCCTTATATTTAACTTCTAAGGTTTCACGATTGTATCTTTTTCCGCCACAAACCTCGCAAGGAATGTACACATCTGACAAAAAGTGCATTTCAATTTTAATAATGCCATCGCCACTGCAATTTTCACATCTGCCACCGCTAACATTAAAACTAAACCTGCCTGCGGTGTAGCCCCGCGCTTTTGCTTCTGGCGTGCGGGAGAACAGTTCTCTAATTGCGGTAAAAACACCCGTGTAGGTGGCTGGATTACTGCGTGGAGTACGACCTATTGGGCTTTGGTCGATACAAATTACATTATCCAAGTTTTCTATGCCCAAAATTTCTTTACATTTAACTTCTACATATCTAGATTTATTTAGCATATGTTGCAATGTTGGGTACAAAATGCCATTAATTAAGCTGCTTTTACCACTACCCGAAACGCCTGTAACACAATTAAGCGCCCCCAAATGGAACTTTACATCAACATTTTTAAGATTATTAAGCTTTGCGCCAATAACCTCTAAAAACTTGCCATTGCCTTCCCTTCTTGTATCGGGCACATTAATTTTTAATTTTCCGCTAAGATACTTGCCTGTTAGCGAGTTTTCATTTTGCATAACTTCTTGTGGTGTGCCAAACGCAACAACTTCGCCACCATGTACGCCTGCTCCCGGGCCTATATCAATCAAATAATCGGCTTGTTTCATTGTGTCCTCATCGTGTTCAACCACAATCAAGGTGTTGCCTAAATCACGCAAGTTTTTTAGCGTGCCCAACAATCTGTCGTTATCCTTTTGGTGCAAACCAATGCTTGGTTCATCTAAAATATAAAGTACGCCCATCAAACCACTGCCAATTTGCGTGGCAAGCCTAATGCGTTGCGCCTCCCCGCCCGAAAGTGTCATCGCCATTCGTGATAGTGTCAAATAATCTAGCCCAACATTGATTAAAAATTGCAATCTTGCATTAATTTCCTTTAAAATCTGGTGCGCAATTGTAAGATGTTTTTGAGATAAACTAATTTTTTCAAAAAACTCCTTGCTTTTTTTAACAGACATATCACAAATTTCAATAATGTTTTTGCCACCAATTGTAACCGCCAAAACTTCCTTTTTTAAGCGTTTGCCCTCGCATAGCGGACAAGGTTTTTTTGTCATATATTTTTCTAACTCGTGCTTAACATATTCGCTTGTGGTTTCTTTGTATCTTCGCAACAAATTGGTTGCTATGCCCTCAAACCCTTTGTTAAATGTGCCTGCAAAAAACTTTGTATCGTACTGAAACTCAATTTTTTCTTGTGTGCCATACAATAAAATATTAACAATTTTTTTAGGTAAATCGGCAACTTTTGTATCCAAACTAAACTTGTATTTTTTGGCTAGCCCACCAAAAGTCATTTGCGATATTTTGCCAGAATCTAAGTTCCACCCACTAACTTCCATTGCGCCTTCACGCAAGGTTTTATCCCACTTTACCAACTTATCAATATCAATGTCATCGGTAAAACCTAGCCCCAAACAATTTGGACATGCGCCAAACGGACTGTTAAAACTAAACATTCGGGGTGTTAATTCTTCCACCGAAACATCGCAATCGGGGCAAGAATATTTGGTAGAAAAAAGGTGTCTTTCGCCCTCAACCTCCACCAAAACCAACCCTTCGGCAAGTTTTAACGCTGTTTCTACTGAGTCGCTTATTCTGCGATTAATGCCTTCCTTTAAAATAATTCTATCCACAACAACTTCGATATTGTGCTTGACATTTTTATCGAGGTCAATTTTATCTTCATCCAAATTGTAATCTATGCCATCAACTGTAACACGCAAAAAACCCTGCTTTTTGTACTGCTCCAAATTTTTATTGTATTCGCCCTTTCTGCCACGCACAACCGGCGCAATAATTCGCATTTTACTGCCAACATCGTTAAGCAAAATTTTATCAACAATTGTATCAACACTCATTGGCAAAATTTCCTTGCCACAAATATAACAGTGAGGAACACCAATTCTTGCAAACAACAAACGCAAGTAATCATAAATTTCTGTAACAGTGCCCACCGTTGAACGAGGATTGTGACTGGTGGTTTTTTGATCAATGGAAATTGCCGGGGAAAGCCCTTCAATATTATCCACATCCGGCTTGTCCATTTGCCCTAAAAATTGGCGCGCATAAGAGGATAAACTCTCCATATATCTGCGTTGCCCCTCTGCAAAAATGGTGTCAAACGCAAGTGATGACTTGCCCGAACCGCTTAAACCTGTCAAAACTACCAATTTTTCTCTTGGTATTTTAACATCAATATTTTTTAAATTGTGTACTTTTGCGCCCTTTACATAAATGTAGTTGTTCATTTTATTCCTTTAAAATTCGTTTTAGTTCTGCAATACTATCTCTCAATTTTATCGCTTTTTCAAAATCTAGCGATGCAACCGCAACATTCATCATTGCTTTTTTATTTTCTAATTGCCTTATTATATCTTGTTTTTCAATGTTTTTATCCTTAGTTGGAGTATTAATTTTTTCGGTTATCATCAATGTGTTATTAATCTCCTTTTTAATTGAGGTTGGAGTGATGTTATGCTCCGTATTGTACTTAATTTGAATGTTTCTTCTTCGCAAGGTTTCATCCATAGCTCGCTTCATACTGTCTGTAATGTTGTCGGCGTACATAACAACTTTGCTTTCGCTATTTCTCGCAGCCCTACCAATTGTTTGCACAAGCGCCCTATCGCTACGCAAAAAGCCCTCTTTATCCGCATCTAAAATTGCCACCAATTGCACTTCGGGCAAATCTAGCCCCTCACGCAACAAGTTGATGCCCACTAGCACATCAAATTCGCCCATACGCAAGCCGTTAACAATCTCTATCCTTTCTAATGTGTCAATATCGCTGTGTAAATACTTAACTTTTATGTGATGTTCTCGCAAATATTCTGTTAAACTCTCTGCCATTTTTTTTGTTAATGTTGTAACCAAAACCCTAAAACCAAGCTTTACAGTGTTGTTAATTTCGCCAATTAAGTCATCAATTTGCCCTTTAATTGGGCGCACTTCAACAACTGGGTCAAGCAAACCCGTAGGCCTTATAATTTGCTCAACAACCTAGCCCGCCTTTTCCAACTCGTATGTTTGAGGCGTTGCTGATACACATATCATTTGGTTTACAATGCCATCAAATTCCTCATATCTTAATGGCCTATTGTCAAAAGCTGCGTGCAAACGAAAACCAAACTCAACCAAGTTTTTTTTGCGCGCTAAATCGCCATTAAACATACCCCTAACTTGTGGCAGTGTCATATGGCTTTCATCAACAACAACTAAGCAGTCTTGAGGAAAAAAATCCAACAAGGTGTACGGGCGTTGACCCTCTTTTCTGCCATCAAAATAGCGTGAATAGTTTTCTATGCCATTGCAATATCCCATCTCTTTCATCATTTCAACATCATAGTTAACTCGCTCGTTAAGCCGTTGCGCTTCAATCAATTTGTTGCGCACGGTAAATTGCTCAACTTGCTCCATTTTGTCCTTTAAAATTTGCGCTATCGCCTTGTCAATTTTTTGTTTATCAACAACATAGTGCGTTGCAGGGAAAATGTTAACATGCTTTAGCGTAGCGACAGATTTGCCTGTTATTGGGTCAAATTCCACCATCTTTTCCACTTCCTCGCCCCAAAACTCCACTCTTATAGCTATTTCACTTGCATCGGCAGGAAAAATTTCAACCACGTCGCCTCTCACTCTAAATGTGGCTCTAATAAAATCATAATCACTCCGCTTGTACTGAATGTCAACCAATTTGTTAATTAGCTCATCACGATCTAGCGTCATATTTGGACGCAACGAAATAGCTAAACTATAATACTCCATTGGCGCTCCCAAACCATAAATGCACGAAACCGAACTTACAACAATCACATCTCTGCTTTCGCACAATGCGCTGGTTGCAGAATGGCGCAATTTGTCAATTTCTTGATTAATTTGCAATTCTTTTTCAATATAAGTATCACTGCGAGGTATATAGGCTTCTGGTTGATAATAATCATAGTAGCTTACAAAATATTCCACATGATTATGAGGAAAAAATTCTCTAAATTCGTTGCAAAGTTGCGCAGCCAAAATTTTGTTGTGCGCAATAACTAAGGTTGGGCGTTGCACTTGATTAATAACATTTGCAATGGTAAAAGTTTTACCACTCCCCGTAACGCCAAGCAAAACCTGAGTGCGCAAGCCATCTTCCACACCCTCAACAAGTTCCTTTATTGCTTGCGGTTGGTCGCCACAAGGTTTGTATTTTGATACTAATTCAAATTTATCCATTTTTTTATTGTCGAAATTTTTGCTTATATTAAGTTGATATCTTATCGATATTCTTGTTTATATTAAGTCGATACTATTGTCGATATTTATGTTTAAATTAAGTCCATATCTTATTGATATTATTATTGATATTCTTGCTTATATTATTGTCGATATTTATGTTGTTATTAATGTAACATATATATAATAATTATTTAACAAAATAATAGGTCGCTAATTTACAGTTTAATTAAAAAATAGCCAAATTAATGACTATTTAGTAATTAGTTGCACTATCCACGCTAATATTCTTCCCAAAACAAACGAAGCTATAACTCCGCAAGAGGTTAAAATAATTTTCATTTTTATTGCGCGCTTTTCACTTTCAAGTTCCCTCGCAAACGCCTTGCCTTTTGGGTGCAAAATACAACAATAAACCAATTCGCCTTGTTTTTCGGTTTCAATTAGTTCATAATAATCTTCTGTCGCAAGCGATTTTATCCTGCTTGCTAGCTCATAACGAGGAAAATCCACCTTATACGACATACCTTTTAGTAAATCGATTGGCTTAATTAAACAACTTCCATTGTTTTTTTCCGCTTCATAATACACCACTTTCATTAATGCTTTATCTTGTTTATTTAACATTTAACCACCTATTACAATATATACGAAAATAAAAAATTTATTGCGCCACCACCAATAATTGCGCCAAGTAATCCGCCAAAAAACGCAGCGAAGAAAACTTTGCACGATTTAACTTTTGGCATTGCCACCACCGCTGGCAAGCTGTTTTGCGCAACTTCAGCAACGGCTGTTACGCCAGTTTCTTCCACGCTATTTGCAACTTCATTTTTAACGCTTTCTGTTTTTTCTGCATTTTGTACGGGCGCAGTTACCTCAATATTATTGCTTTTTTGAACAATTTTTTTGTTAATCTTCTCTTTCCGTTCCAAATGCTTGGTTTCTTCTGGCTTAATCGGCTTAACTTCAGGCACAACTGGCTTAACTTCAACCTTTTTAACTTCGTTTGCTAAAATATTAGATTGCTTTTTGCGTTCTTCCTCAAGCTTTTGCCTTACTAATTCTCTGTTGTCATCAATGGCGCGCCTGCCTCGCAAAGTAATTGCAACACAGTACGAACTGCCATCAAAATATTTAATTTCTATAAACTCCGCATTTTTTAATTCTTGCATAATGTCGGTTAGCATTGATTTGTCAAAACTTGCTTCATTTATATTGCTAAATATGTCTTCCTTGTCAATAATTAAAAAGCCATCTTTCAATAATAAATTGCCCAACGCCTCTAAAACTAATATATTATATTTATCTACCATATTAACCTCAATTTTTCTTTTATTATAACACATAAAAATATAAAAAATCAAGACAAGAGTGTTGTTTTACTTTATTATTTATTATAAATGTGCTAAAATGAATAAATATTTATTAAAGGAGAGGATATTTATGAACTTATTACATAAATACATCGATAACACCAATGTAACAAATTTTGATGAATTGAGCAAAATCAATCTTCAAGTTCCTGAAAATTTTAATTTTGGTTACGATGTCGTGGATGAATATGCTAAACTTTCTCCTAACAAAATTGCTTTGGTTTGGTGCAATGACAAAGGTGAGGAAAAAATTATCACTTTTGGCGAACTTAAAATTCTTTCAAATAAAGCTTGCAATATTTTAACTGATTGCGGTATTAAAAAAGGCGATTTCGTTATGACTATGCTTAACAGAAGATATGAATATTGGATTATCGCCGTTGCTTGCCACAAACTTGGCGCTGTACTTGTGCCTGCAACTTATTTGCTTACCGCAAAAGATATTGTTTATCGGATTAAAAGCGCTGATGTCAAAATTGTAATAGCATCTAATGAGGATGAAATTGTAAAACACCTTTCTGAGGCGTTGCAAGAATGCCCTGATGTTACATCTTTTGCCACTAGCCAACGCACTGGTTATCGCAATTTTGCGCAAGCTCTTGACAATGCGTCAGCAATTTTTAACGCTGGCAAAATCACAACCAACGATGACAAACTTTTGGTTTACTTTACAAGTGGCACAACTGGCAACCCTAAAATGGTTGCGCACAAACAGCTTTATCCCCTTGGACACATCATTACCGCAAAGTTTTGGCAATGCGTTAAAGATGATGGTTTGCACTTTACCATGGCGGAAACCGGCTGGGCAAAATGCAGTTGGGGCAAAATTTATGGTCAATGGATTGCGGGGTCTGCTGTTTTCGCTTATGATTATTTTGGCAAGTTTACACCCGTTGATATCCTACCTCTAATCGCAAAATACAAAATTACAACTTTTTGCGCGCCACCAACAATCTATCGGTTTATCATTAAAGAAGATTTGTCAAAATTTGATTTTTCCACTTTAACACACTGCTCAACCGCTGGCGAACCGTTAAATGCCGAAGTTGCAAAAAAGTTTAAAGAACAAACTGGGCTTGATATTTACGAGGGTTTTGGTCAAACAGAATCCACCGTTTTGCTTGGCACTTACGGTTTTATGGATATAAAACAAGGCTCTATGGGCAAACCTAGCCCAATTTATGATATTATTTTAGAGGACAACGATGAACGCCCTGTTGGCGCTAATGAAGTTGGCGAAATTTGCGTTAAAATCCGCCCAAATCAAGTTGGGTTATTATACAAATATCACAAAGATACCGAACGCACTCTTGCAACATTCCGCACTGGCATTTATCACACGGGCGATTTGGCTACTCGTGATAACGATGGTTACTATTGGTTTGTCGGGCGAAAAGATGACATCATCAAAAGTAGCGGTTATCGCATAGGACCTTACGAAGTTGAAAGCGCCCTTTACGAACACCCTGCTGTGCTTGAATGCGCAATTACTGGCGCTCCTGATGAGTTGCGTGGGCAAGTTGTTAAAGCTACAATAATCTTAACCAAAGGTTATACGCCTAGCGATGCGTTAATAAAAGAATTGCAAAATCATGTTAAACGCCTAACCGCTCCATACAAATACCCAAGGATTATTGAGTTCGTTACCGAATTGCCAAAAACTTTTAGTGGCAAAATTAAACGCAAAGATATCCGAAATAACGATAATCCTCAAGCCTAACTACTGCGCAAAACTGCAATTTTGCTTGCGCTCTACCCTAAAATATTTAAAAATATTTATTGTTTTAAATTTTAATGATAAAAGTAAAAAATTTAACTTATTTATTGTTTCCTTTTAGCTAAAGTTAAAGTATAACATTTTTGTTGTATGAATTAGTTAAGCTAAAAAAAATATAATAATTTATTGGTTGTATTTAGTTAAGGTTAAAATTAAATATTCTTTTGTTTGATATAGTTAAGGTTAAAATAAAATATAATAATTTATTGGTTGTATTTAGTTAAGGTTAAAATTAAATATTTTGTCAATATTTGTAAATCATAGCTTTTTTACACAATTTTATTGCAAAATTGCATATAATGTGCTAATATTACAATACTCGGGGATGTTTTGGATTCGACACTAGAACGGAGGGTAATATAAGCATGCCGTAGGCTCGTCTACGATAAAACGGAAAATAAATTAAACGCAGAAAAAAACGAATTCGCTCTAGCTGCTTAAATGCTGAGCTGTCGCTGTGAAAAATCCTACGGTTTTGTAGCGGCATCATTTTAGTAGGGAAATTTACTTGCAAGTAGCCTTGTAGTAGGTAAATATCAAAGGCTCGCTTAGTTGTAGTGCGTGAGTACACGACAATTTGGGACTATAATATGCTCAATAAGCATGTAGAAAGTATTATGAGCTGTCTGGTGCAC